>CAZLZZ010000086.1:9575-13520 GCA_964564165.1 uncultured Alcanivoracaceae bacterium
CCAAACGGTCATACAAAACCACATTCACTGTTGCGGCTAAATTCATACAGCCAATGGTAGGAATATACACCACAAAATCGGCTTTATCTATGATTCCTTGATTGATAGTTCCGTCTTCGGGACCGAAGATATAAAAGGCATTATCGGGATGGGTGAATTCATGTAGTGGTGTTGCATTTTCAACCAGTTCTACACAGATTATTTTTGTTTCTTCGGGAATGCAATCTAGCAGATTGTCTGTTGCGGTTAAGGGAATGTTTTTGGTTCTATGCTTGGTGTCGGTTTGAAAGCGCATGGCTTGATCATACCGCTTGCCCGTATAAAATACCGCATCTGCTCTGTAACATCCTGCTGCACGCATTACTGAACCAACATTGGTTGGGCTTTTGGGGTTGATTAATCCAATTTGGCAAGTTTGACCAATTTGACAAGTTTGATGATTCATGGAACTCAACTGAATTTACGCACCCAGTAATTTTGCCAATTTAACTACTTTGGTATGAAGTTCCTGAGCATTATCAGCCACCACTGTTGAATGTCCGACCTTTCGACCTTGACGGTTTGCTTTGCCATAGATGTGCCAGTACACATCTTTTTCTTTGCTGGTTAGTGCTACCGATGGGATTTCACCAATCCAATTAATCATTGCCGAATAACCTTTACTCATCTCGGTTGAACCTAAAGCCAATCCCATGCCTGCACGCAAATGATTTTCAAATTGTGAGGTCACCGCTCCTTCAATGCTCCAATGTCCAGAATTGTGTACCCGAGGTGCCATTTCATTGATGAACAGTCCTTCATCGGTTTCAAACATTTCGACAGCCAATACACCCACATAGTTGAGTTCATTGGCAATTTTTTTGGCGTAATCAAAGGCTGTATCACTGTGTTTGGTTTTTGTGGCTGGCACCAAGGTGGTGGTTAATATGCCTTGTTTGTGTTTGTTTTCGCACAACTCATAACACATGATGTCACCTTTGGCGTTGCGTGCCAAGATAACGGATACTTCGCGGTTAAAATGTATCGCTTGTTCTAAAATAAATGAGCCGCCATCAATTTCATCCCACAATTTTTTTAAATCGGTATTTTTAGTAATTCGATGTTGGCCTTTGCCATCATAACCCATGCGCCGTGTTTTTAAAAAGCCATCGTTATTGCAACTTTTTACCGCAAATAACAATTCTGAATAACTGTCGACAGAATAAAAATCACCTACGGGTAAATCCAACTTGTCACTGAACAATACTTTTTCTTTTAAACGGTCTTGGGCGATTTCTAACACATTGGGATGTGGGAAAATTGATGTATTTTTCGCAACAAATTCAGCAGCCTTAACAGGTACATTTTCAAAATCATAAGTGACAAAATCACATTGTTTGGCGAATTCTTCCAGTGCAATCTCGTTGCCATAATCAGCCACCATTAATTCTCCGACCAATCCTGCGCAGGCATCTGCTGTGGGATCAAAGAAAACAAATCGAAAACCCAAAGGGTAACCGTCAAGTGCCAACATTTGTGCCAATTGACCGCCGCCAAGAATACCAATTGTAGGAAATTTAGTCATCATTATTCAGCTGGGTTAGGATTGTCGAGAATAGTTTGAGTTTGTTTGCTTCTAAAGTCGGATAATGATTGTTTTATTTTTAAATCATGAGTCGCGAGTATAGCCGCACAATATAGAGCCGCATTTTTAGCGCCCGCTGTACCAATACTCATGGTTGCTACGGGAACTCCCGCTGGCATTTGTACTATCGACAACAAAGAATCAACACCACTTAACACGCTAGATTTAATCGGCACCCCAATCACAGGAATTGGGGTTAAAGCAGCAATCATCCCTGGTAAATGAGCAGCGCCACCAGCAGCCGCAATAATGATTTCATAATTATTGGATTGAGCGGAGGTCGCAAAGTCAACCATTAGCTGAGGCGTGCGATGAGCAGAAATCACTTGTTGATGATATTCGATACCCAATTCATCCATTAACGCAGCACAATCAGACATAGTTGCCCAATCAGATTTTGAACCCATAACAAGAGCTACTTTTTTCATAGTAAATCACTTATATTGCTAAAAGCGAATTGTGTCATACTTGCCAAACAATCTCAAGAGTTGTGTTTGAAATGCTAAGGTTCAATAAGTTGACTTATTTTCAAGAACTCACCGTCAAACCCTCTATATTTCCATTAGCAAGATTGTTTCAGTTTTTTTCTAGTGCATCAATGGCTTATCCTTCTTTATCTCTATATTTCGTTATCATTAACCAAAAACGGGGATTATAATACAATCTACAACAGAGCTTAGCTTTGTTATAACTTACCATTAGCATTAGAATCAGTAGAAATACACCAATTAAGATTTTCATCATCCATTTTTTGACGTATTTGACCAACGATGACTGTAAATTTCTCTTCTAACAGTTCAGAGGCATTTAATTCTTTCTTTTTCTTGGCAAAAAACTTAACCATATACTGGCTGTCCTTTAAGTTTTTTCTTAGTTCACTAAAATAAATATAGGCTTCAGTAGCTCCTAGAATAGGTGGAAGGATAATTACTAAAAAAAGAGTAACTCTATTAATGAGAATGAGTTGTTCAGACAACTGTCCACTATAAAAAGAAAATACCGACAAAGCAAAATGAAAAATAGCCAACAACACAAACAAAATTAACAGGCTTTTTTGCAAAGTTGTCCATAAAGATAGAGTCTGGGTTGTTTTTTCTATTCTTTTTTCATGATACCCTTCTTTTTGATGCCTAATAAGGTTAAGTAAACTTTTAATTTGTTTGGTTTTAAAATTTTCAATATAATCGGTTTCAGAATTGAATTTTTCTAGCTCTTTTTTAACTTCTAGATTGTTATAATTTGGATATAGATTTATGTTTTCCAGTGGTTGAAGTGCTATTCCTGCATTTACATAAACTTCGGTCGTTCTTAATAGTTCAGCATCTCTTCTTGCGGTAATCCGCTTCATTTTCAATTGGCCATTTTCTAATTTTAAAAACAAACCTATGCCGATTATAAGACAAACAAGTTCGAAACTATTTAAGATGAACAAATAAGGCTGTTGAATTACAAAGCTTAAGTTAATAGCAAACATAATAGCAGCTGTAAGACCAAGAAACAAAGTCCAGACCCACATACGTTTATGCTTTAATTGATAAGCATCTGCTTTTTTTTCACTTTCGGATCCTAATCTTTCAATCGTACTTCGATAGCATTTAATAATACAGTGATTTATAGAATGAGCTTTACAGTATTCAACAATATCTCCAGTACCACCTTTCCCTCGGGCTTTTAATCCGTTATAAATCAGCAACATTAAATCAGATTTGTCAGCAACTTCAATACCACAATCCAAGTAACTTTGTTCTCTTTCTTGCTCGGTCATGATCGATGATTCATTAATGCTATGACTTGATTCAGCGCTGTCAAAGAGAGAATTGAAGTTCTTCAAAGCATCGCCAGAAAAGCACTTCATGTATTCGTCTTTTGAAAATGGCAGAATAACCTCTAACGGCAACTCCAATTTTAAAGCTTCTTCAGCGAAGATAGAATCAGCTCCTTCAGCGAGTGCTGAGATACAAACCACATCAGAATTTTTTATCAGTTGCTGTTCAAGAAAGGATTTAATATTGTTTCTTACTGCATCTGCACTTTCGAGAGCTCGATGCCCAGAGATTCCTATTTTATAAGTCATATTTCATAAGTCATATTTAATACACGGTTAAGGCGGATAACATTACATGGATTTTTCAATTAAATTTTCGATTTTTTTAGGAATGATCAGCCATGTGTTCTGAACATTCAAAACATTGTATCACAATGTTTGTAGGATGCTATAATCGCTAATAGTTGTATTTAACCAATGCTTATATTATTATCTTAACTATGAACCATATTCATAACTAATCCGAAATTCCACTGATAATATCACAATTTCAGCC
>CAZLZZ010000087.1:0-13429 GCA_964564165.1 uncultured Alcanivoracaceae bacterium
TCTCTTGGAATTTCTAGAACTTTTATATTAAGCTCTGAAATTGCTTTTTCTAATTCTTCTATTTTATTAAATCCTATAGAGACTTCTGTATAAACAATAGAGTTAATGTATAAAGTATTTGTTTGGCTGTATTTTTCTAATATATTTTCTGACCATTCACCCCAGTCTTTATCGTCAGTAAACAGATCTAAAAGAACACATGAATCTACAAAAACACCATTCATTATTGCTCTCTGGTTAAGTTCAAGATTTCATCTGTTGACATTTTTGCAGTTGCTATGCCCCTGAGTTTTTTAAATTTCTTTTTAATAACGGGTGTATCTGTTTTTACTAAAAAGAATTTTCCATTTTCTTCTACAAAATCTATTTCTGTTTCAGGGCTGATACCTAAAACTTCACGTATGTTTCTAGGGATTGTAACTTGCCCTTTTGTGGTTACTCGCATGATAATCATCTCCAAATACAATGTAATACCATTATAGTATTACATTTGGTAGATTTGCAAGATTTTTATTAATTTTGCTTTTTAACGCCTCATTAAACGGCAAATGGCAGTCGGCTATAATGCGCGAGGCACGAGCTGCAGCAGACTGTCATTTGTTCGATTTGAATGACTTGTTAGCTATATTTTAGTCGCGTGGTAATGAATTGTTAATTCACTAAAGTCACAGTGACCGCCATTAGGGTCACAACTTCCAATATAGTCAGGTATTACACGAACAATATGTTGCGTATTACCAGAAAGGTTTAGCTCTTCACAATTTACTGATGCTTTAGATAGTATTCCACCGTGAATTATTTTTGTCTTCCTAATATCTGAATCGGTACTACACACTGTTCCATTTATTTCCAACTTTAAAGTAACACCAGATTGCAAAGTCCACCCTTGATCACCTGCGTTAGGATTATAGATGCCTTTACTAATCTCAGCACTAACCGACAAGTTAAAATTTTCTGGAAAACTAAATTGTTTTGAAATAGCTTGTGGGCTACTTCGCGTTATTGTTACTGATTCTTTAAATGGCAAATCTGATTTCGTACTAAAAATTTCTTTCCATCCTAGTAAACCGGATCCAGCAGCAATAAGAGCAATTAGTGTTCCTACTATCCATTTTATTCTCGACTGTTTCATTTTCCCTCCTGATATAGGTAACAATTATTAGAGTGCATTGTGTTCAAATAACAGGATTTACCCTTAAAAACCATCGCCTAAATCACACTCTTTCTTTAATGAAAGATGATAATAGGGCAAAATTTGGCCTATTGCAATGGATTAGTATATGTCATCAGGTGTTTTATTTCGATATGTTCTGTTTAGGGGTGCACTTTGCATGCATAATAGTGAATATTGGATTAATAGTGCATATTTAAGGGCGGTATTACATGGAGGAAAAGATCAAAAGCATTTTTCTCGAAGAGGGTAAAGATTAAGAGCGGTTATCGCACGACGACACGGCGACACAGCGTAAAGAAAAAACACAATAATTTATACTGTTACAATTATGATTGACTACTAGTTCCCATGCTCCGCGTGGGAATTCATAGGTTTAACCAATCAATCATTCCAGTCATAGGCATTACCACGCAGAGTGTGGGAACGAGAGATAAGTGTCAGGTTTGTCCAACAAACGGTTCAGATTGTGGCTCGTACCTCACACAATGAAGTTTATTCGTTAGCTGTATACTCTTTCTCTACTTTCCCTAATTGCATCTACAATTTCAGATGAGGTGATACCAAGATCAACACCTTTAATATCCAATGGTGATTTTTTTGGTTGAGCAGGCTTGATGTAAAAAATTTCTCCATCTCTTTTTTTGATACAAACAGCCCCTTCTTTTTTTGCCTCCTCCAATACAGATGCAAAATTTTGCCTTGCTTCAGTAAAGCTATATTCTTTCACGATTCCACCTCCAATATTGTAATCCCCGTACTTTTTGCAGCAACCTTTAAGCCATTATCTAATGTAAGTAGTGGTGAACTTGTTTGCTGGGCACATTGAATAAGGTATGCATCATAAGCATATATATTATGAGATTGAGATAATTCCAATGCCTTTTTCAACGGAACATCAATAAACTTGATTGGTATATCATGATAAGCCAACAAAGCCTGTTTTGCTAAATCAATACTTGATTGATGCCTCTTGAACATCGCTGAAAAAGCATTGCCTATTTCCCAGTGAACCGAGGATGGAGCAAAAAGAGAACAGCCTCTTGTAACTTCAATTATATGAGGCTTTGATCTTTCATTTCCAATCACTGCAATTAAAGCAGAAGTATCAATTGTGATATTCATCAATATTATTACACCAATAACGTACATATGTACATCCTATATTATACAAGAATGTTTGATTTGTACAGTTCTTCTTTGAGTTTGCCACAACCTTTACTTAACTTTAGATATAGAAAACTATTTATTGGTCTAAATAACCGACAAGTGTTTCAATATTTAAACGTGTTTCATCACTAAATTCATTTAATCCCAGCTCAGTTAATAAACCATAATTCCGCCACAGTGCAAGTTTTGAAATTGCATTACTTCTTTTCAAATCATTAAACATTTCGGCTATATCATTATCACCTGAATTAACTATATCCCAAATATTAAGGTATGTTTTATGGTTTTCTTTTTCATCAATTTTAACTTTTTCTTTTACCCTGCTTAGAATATTTCCACAAGCTTCATTTAACTTTTCTTGCTTCATTGATTTCAGTAGCCGCCAATCTCATCTATTCTGTTCATGAATTAAATACTCTTTTATGAATTGCCAAGCTAACGCCTCACATCAGTGGCAGTTTGAAGGGGCACGTTTTTGCGCAAGCAAAAAAGTGACGCTTTAAATTGCCCGCTGGATTTTTCTTGTTATGCCGTATTAACCACCAATGGGCGTACATAACTCAATCAAAATACCAGAAGGGCAACGGACATAAGAAACCTCTTGTCCCCAAGGTTTGGACTCTGGTGACTTTAACTCAACAGCTCCTGATTTAATTGCATTACTATGAGCAAAAGTCACATCATCAGTAACTAGCGCAATTTCAACCCCCAACGGTTCTTTTGATTCAGAAGCACTAATATACCCACCCTGAAAGTTTGATTTTCCCAATTCATGGGACGCAAAGGACAATACTGTTTCACCCGTATCAAGCTCACCATAATCTTTTTCTTGTGTGATAAATTTTCATTTCATACCAAATGCTGTTTCAAAAAAAGACAATGCTTTATCTACATCTGCAACATAGTTAATTGTATATCCGAACTTTACCATATAATTTCTCCTAATTCTTTAAGGCCTCAGCCACGAATGCTGCGACATTTTTTACATCAACGTCTTATTTTTCGACAATCTTTAAATGCCTTCTTTTCTTTCCCTTGCCCTCAAGCATTCCAGACGGGTCAGGGAGGTCAGCATCAGCAGAGGTAAAGATTAAGAGCGGTTATCGCACGACGATACGGCGACACAGCGAAAAAAATGCAATAATTTATACTGCAACAATTGGGGTTAACTACTAGTTCGGATGCTCCGCGTGGGAACGAGAGAGTTCAATATACTGTATTTATGGACATGTTTCAATTTTAACTGCGTATTTTAAATTGGTTTTATTAAGGTTATTAGTGCAACATGTAATGATAATTATCGTTTAATAAAATCATAGGTTTGGATTCCTTAATAGAATCAGAAAAATCAACCCTTGTCTGTTAAATTGTTTATTCTCCTGTCTAGAACGAAACTCAACAAATCTGGAATCCAGCAAGGTTTAAATGTTTCAGGGTCTTCAATTAACATGTCCTTCAAGGTCCACCATTTCCAGTTTTGAATAGTGCTTTTTTCTTCTTCAGACCAGCCGTCTTTGGATAAACCGGGGTCATTAGGCGAGTTAATCAAATAATACTGTTCCAACCAACGAGCGGGAATTGATCTTGCTACAGCATAAACTTCATCGCGTTCTCGAAGTACTTCACCTATTTCTAAATTTAACCCTGTTTCTTCTTTTAACTCGCGTCTAGCCGCATCGATATAATCTTCATCGTTAATCAGTTCACCGCCAACTGTGGCCCAGAAGGGTTCTTGGAAATGTAATAAATCATGGTAACGAAATAATAAAAGCCTGCCTTTTTCATCAACAATAAATAACCGCGATGATTTTCTTATTTGGATTTTTATAAAACTCCTATACTGTGATGATTTCATAGGCTCCTGAGATAGTTAACGTTTAGTATATGCGACCGAAGCATGCAGCGCGTTGGTCCGAATACCAAAGGAGTGATATGATAAACTTATAAGCTTTTGGTTCTACTTCGGCTTCAGATATAGATAGAAACCAAAGCCCATTGTCGTTCTACCGAACTTCCTATAATGCTGATTCCATTCACGTACTTTTTTTAAATTTTCACGAGCCACCTCGTTATCAGGTTCTGCAATCACTAGCCGTTCAGCCTTCATTCTGAAGCACCACTCAAAGTGATCCCACTCGTCTTGGCTACTAGTTGCCGCATACATTGGAATTAAGCCACGAGATTCAGCTTGTTGAATATTTTGTTCATGACTATT
This sequence comes from uncultured Alcanivoracaceae bacterium, assembly GCA_964564165.1. Classification (GTDB taxonomy): domain Bacteria; phylum Pseudomonadota; class Gammaproteobacteria; order Xanthomonadales; family Marinicellaceae; genus NORP309. The sequence continues at coordinate 4,557 of CAZLZZ010000087.1, forward strand.
GTAAATACCTACTGAATCTCCAATGAAGTTCAGATAATCTTGTTCAGGGTTTCGCTTCCAGTACCCTTCGCCGACTAAAATCAAACCATTAGGTTTTATTAAGTCATACATTTGCTCCAAGGCATTTGCGTAGGCCGTTTCACCTTGGCCAAAGGCGTGAGTAGAGCCAATACAGATTGCAAGCTCGAAGCTGTTTTTCTCAAGTTGTGTTTCTTGTACGTCAGCTAACAGAAATCGCAACTTCTTACCTAAGGCATGTTGCAGTACTTTTTGTTCTGCAAGTGCTATACATGTGGAATCTATATCTATGCCTAAACAATCAGCACTTGATTTTTTCTTAATTCGAGTGAGAAACTCGCCTTCTCCACACCCTATATCAACCACTTTATAAGTGGCCTGTAACTTTAATTCACAGATTATTTGGTCTGCTTTTTGTGCGCTAATTGGACAGTTAAATAACATTTTGTCTCCAAGACTATTTCAAAGTAAAAACCAATAATTATTAGTATGCTCTGTAGTGGAACAACTATTTTTCGTTGTTGTTTTCCAGCGTTATATTAACACTCTAATTTCAATATTTTTTTAAATATACTGCTTATATTGAGACAATTCAATTGTTATTATATATTTTAAATTGATTTGAAATAGCTATCAGTGCATTATAAAGTGATAATTAGCAATTACATGCTTAAAGGCAAGCTGAGAAAATCCTTAATTAACAGAGATACCCTTATACTTATGACAGTTTCTACTAAAAAATACACCGCCCGCTCTGCAACCGCCGTTATTGTCGCCAATATGATTGGTACTGGGGTGTTTGCTGCTTTGGGATATCAGTTGTTGGAAATACAATCGGGTTTTGCTCTTTTAATGTTGTGGGTAGTGGGTGGTTTGACCGCATTGTGTGGTGCTTTAAGTTATGCAGAGCTTGGCGCGGCTATGCCACAAAGTGGTGGTGAGTATAATTTTTTAGGCAAAATATACCACCCCGTGGTTGGTTTTGTCGCGGGCTGGGTTTCGACCACTATTGGCTTTGCTGCGCCGGTTGCTGTGGTGGCGATTTTATTTGGCACTTATTTCGTAAAAGTTTTCCCCATCATTGATGTTAAAATTTTGGCCATTGCCTTAATTGTCACATTGACCATTATTCATATTAGCAATCATAAAAAAAGTGGTGGTTTTCACCAAATTATGACTTTGTTTAAATTGTTATTAATTGTAGGATTCAGTGTTTTTGCCTTCTTTATGGTTCAACAACCGCAAGACATTTCTTTTATGCCCAGTATGAATGATTTTGATATTGTCTTTAGTGGCTCTTTTGCGGTTACTTTGGTATACGTGAACTATGCTTATATGGGCTGGAATTCTGCAACTTATATTTCTAGTGAGCTAGAAAATCCACAAAAAAATCTGCCTAAAATATTATTAACAGGCACTTTAACCGTGACTATTATATATGTTGTTCTGAACTTTATTTTTCTATATGTGACTCCGATTGATGAGATGGTAGGGGTAAAAGAAATCGGTTATCTTGCTGCCCAACATGTATTTGGTGATCAGGGAGCGGCTATTATGAGCATTGGATTGTCTGTTATATTGATCTCTACAGTAAGTGCCATGACTATGGCTGGGCCCAGGGCTTTTCAAGCGATTGGACAAGATTATCCGATTTTTAAAAAGCTGGCACAGACCAATAAACACGGAATTCCTGCTATTGCTATATTATTACAGTCGGGATTAAGTATCTTTTTTGTTTTGACTTCATCGTTTGAGTTTATAATGGTTTTTGCTGGGTTTACCCTTGGCGTGAGTAATTTTGTTACTGTTTTGGGTGTGATTGTCTTGCGTAAAACACAGCCAGATTTGCCTCGGCCTTACAAAACATGGCTTTATCCTGTTGTTCCAATAGTGTATTTGTGTTTAATGGGTTGGATGTTAATCTACATTATTATGGAAAAACCCCAAGAAGCGTTGATGAGTTTGGGTGTCATAATATTGGGCATCATTATGTATTATGTTTCAAAGTCTTTTGAAAAGCATTAAAATATAGCCATGACTCAATTAAGTATCAATGTAAATAAAATAGCTTTGTTGCGAAATTCACGTGGTAGGGATTTCCCTAATGTCATTCACTTTGCTGAAAAATTCATAGCTCTAGGTGTACATGGTATTACCGTTCATCCACGCCAAGATGAAAGGCATATTACAGTAAGAGATGCCTATGAATTGGCTGAATTTTTACAGGGTTATCCTGATGTTGAGTACAATATTGAAGGCTTTCCTTCTAAAGATTTTATGAAAATTATTCGTGAAACCAAACCCGATCAATGCACGCTGGTTCCTGATGGAGTGAATCAAGTGACTTCGGATCACGGTTGGGATTTAACCCAGCATCAAGATAGAATATCAGAATTGGCGATTGAAATTCGTGGTTATGGCGTTCGCAGTGCGGTTTTTTTAGACCCTGAAATTAATCAAGTTGAGCTGGTTGCAAAAACGGGCGTAGACAGAATTGAATTGTATACCGAAGAGTTTGCCTCAAGTTTTGCTACTACAAGTTCCACCACTACAAGTTTTACCACTACAAGTTTTACCACTAAAGAACAACAAAAGGTTCTGTTCAAATATCAGCAAGCAGCCAAACTGGCTCAAAAACTGGGTTTGGGCGTTAATGCAGGCCATGATTTGGATTCACGCAATCTTTCAACGTTTCTGCAAATTCCCAATATTTTAGAAGTTTCCATTGGACATGTTCTAACCATTGAATGTATTTTAGAAGGCATGCCAATGGTGGTTAAGCGTTATTTGGATATTTGCAAGGCCTAAAATGCTGTTGTAGCGGTAATTTACTTCATGTTTATGCAAGTTTTGGCTTTAGTTGGTAATAAGCATAGCTATTTACTGCTATAACAGTAAAAACAGACTGTTTTATTAAAACATCCTTGACTTATCTACTTAATGGCTTATATTTACCGCTATGGCAGTAGCAAACAACTTACAAAACACAGTTTTGTTTCATAGAAAACAAGCTGCACTCAGCAGAAAAGACTTGGCTGAACTCGCGGGTGTTGGAAAAACAGTCGTTTATGATATAGAAAACGGCAAGCAAACGGTTAAATGGTCAAGTATTTTGCCTATTTTAAGTGCCTTAAATATAAGCATATCATTTAATAGCCCATTAATACCCAAATCCCGACATAGAAAATACGATGTTGGTACAAGTCCTTGATGCAGCGGAAAACCCATAAAAAACCTCGTCACCAATAACAAGAATATGAAAAAAACCTTAGTAAAGATACACAATATTCCTGCTGGTATTTTCATCGAAGAAAATCCCCAGCATTACACTTTCAAATATTTTGATGACTATTTGGGACCCGCTATTTCATTGACCATCCCTGTTACTCAATCTAAATATGAGTATTATAGCTTTCCTGCTTTTTTTGACGGATTGCTACCAGAAGGAATTCAGTTAGAGGCTATTTTAAAAGCCTATAAGGTAGACAAGAATGATTATTTCCAACAATTAATTATCACGGGTTCAGATTTGGTGGGAGCTGTCACAGTTGAAAGTATGGATTTAAACCATGTATAAATGCCCTATTACCTATCAAACCAGTGAAAGCAAGTACAGCAAAAGAGGGTTGGCAAAAATAGCACCAAGACTAAAGGGATTAAATGACTTGCCATATACTGCAAAAGAGCAAAGAATCCAGGCTGCAACAAGGGCTGTAAAAATGTCTGTACAAGGATTTCAGCCCAAACTTAGTGCCAAATTGTCGATAAAAAACCAAGAGTTTAATCTTGTTGATAGTGGTGGGACTTTTATTATAAAGCCCCAAAGTGAGCACTTTACACAAGTACCAGAAAACGAAGATTTAACCATGAAAATGGCAAGAGAATTTGGAATTCAGGTGCCCTTGACTGGCTTGGTTTATTCAAAAGATGGCAGTCTTAGCTATTTCATCAAAAGATTCGATCGCTATGGTCATAAAAGTAAATACCACCAAGAGGATTTTGCACAGTTAACGGGCAATACCAGAGATACCAAATACCGTTGGTCTATGGAGAAACTCATACCAGTATTGGATAATTTTTGTACCTTCCCATTGCTTGAAAAAAAGAAATTATTTAGGCGGGTTTTATTTTGCTTTTTAACGGGCAATGAAGACATGCATTTGAAAAATTTTAGCTTGATTACTAAAGGCCATAAAATAGAATTAAGTCCTGCTTATGATCTGCTGAATTCTACTATTTCAATGATAAATGCCAAAGAAGAAATGGCTTTGCCTTTGGCTGGTAAAAAAAGAAACATTACGAAAAAAGATTTGTTCGAATACTATGGAAAGGAAAAACTTCAACTATCAGATAAGACCCTAGATTCCGAAATAAAGAATGCCATTGATACCAAGGGTTCTTTAAAAAAATTAATTTCTATTTCTTTTCTGAATGATGAAATGAAGAAAAAATACAATGATTTAATGGACGAAAGATACAGGCGTTTAAGTGTTTTGTATTAACCCAATTGTCCAGGGTAATCCGCAATTCCTGGATTTTGACTCACGCCAATAAGGTTAGGGTGATTGATTTTGGGTAAGCGCAGAACATTGTCATCCGATTTGTTTTTCAAAATATAATCGTGCACAACGTCCCACATCAAACGACCCTTGGGGGCTTGATTGACACTTGCCCAGCCAGCAACTTTGTATTTTTTGTGTTTTTGAATCAACTCGCCATTGTCTAAACGTGCTTGAGTAATGCGTTGCCCGAAAGGTTTTGAAGGCTCAATGGTATAGTCCATTCCGCCCAATCTTACCATGTCGCCACCGGATTGCAAGTATGGGTCTTCATCAAATAAATTGTCCGCTACACTCTCGATGGTGCGCAGTAACACCTCGCCAGTGAGCTCAGATACATAGGTTTCACCATAGGTCATGGCACATTGGCTCATTACATCTTCCATGGTAATCCAATCGCCTTTCAAAGTAGTCACACCCCAACGAACGCCAGCTGACATAGCCACATCAGCACTGTATTCTTCAAGTAAGGCATTGCATAAAACCTGATCCCACGTGCCCATAAAATTGCCCCGGCGATAGAGTAGCCTATCGGCAATGGCAAGTTTTTCACTCAAGATTTCTTTGTAAGTTTTACCGACTCTTGATGGGTTGAAATAACGGTCTTTGTTTCTTGATTCGATAATATTTTCATCATACACCGTGTTACGCATTTGGTCGATGTAGGCTTGCATTTCCTTATCAGCAGGCAGCCAGTCAGTGATAATCGGTAACATGGTATAAGTCATGTCTACTTTGCCATCATTGAAATCAAAGTCCATCACGCCCACATATTTTCCATTGGAACCTGCATTGGTCACCAAACAAGTATTTCCTGAAACATTTTTCACTTTGATGGGTTTGGGCATGCCATCATGGGTGTGGCCGCCAAATACGGCATTTAAGCCAGGAATGCGTTCGGCCATTTTTATGTCAACATCCATGCCATTGTGTGAAAGCAAAACAATGGCATCGGGATTTTCTTCTTGTTTAATTTTTTCAACCAGCTCAATCATGTCATCTTCACGCAGACCAAAAGACCAGTCAGGGAAAAACTCCTGTGGATTGGCATTGCCCGTTCTTGGAAACGCTTGTCCGACAATACAAATGCGCTTGCCATTGATGGCCTTAATCACATACGGTTGAAAAGCATAGCCTTCATCTTCATCATACAAACCTAGTCCGTCGTACTGTTCAACCAATTTTTCATAATTTTCATCGAACAATGATTCCTCTTTAACACGCACGTTTTGCCCAATAAAATCGCCTTTAAACAGCGCCACATTACTCAACACCTCATTGTCTTTGTAAGTAAACTCCCAATGACCAACCATCACATCAAGACCCAACAGATTGGAAGCCTCAACCATGTCCACGCCACGAGTCCACAAGGATGTCCCTGAGCCCTGCCACAAATCGCCACCGTCAATGGTGACGGTTTTGTCTTTGCCGCCTGCTTGATCACGCAACTTGTTCAATAAGGTTTTTATTTGTGCATAACCTCCTGTCTTGCCATATTTTAGTGCGGAGTTTTGAAAGTCTAAATAGGTATAAGCATAAGACTGGGCTGTTTCTGGTGTTATGTCCATATAAGTCATCAACTTGTTTCCAACCACATGTGGCGGGCGACCATAGGCATCACCCACGCCAAGGTTAACATTGGGTTCGCGAAAATATACTGGATTCAACTGGCCGTGTACATCAGTGATGTGCAAAATTCTTGCGCTTCCCTGCATCGGTACAGAATAAAAATCAACAGGCGCGGCTATTGTTGAAGCTTTCTTAGAGCCAAACTCCTTGGTTGTACAAGAAATTAAACCTGGTATGGCAACTACCGCCGTTCCAAAACCCATTAACTTTAATAATTCTCTTCTATCCAAATGTGACATGATTTACCTGTGATTATGTATATAAATTAGCACTTACTAATATAACGCAAAATCAAATGATTGCAAGTAGTGACAACCATTAATCCGCATATTTCATACAATCAGTAAAGAATACCCTTGCTAATGAAAAAAGTATGACTTCTTGCACTTAATAAATAAAGAAAATCTTGCTATTGTAATAGACACTTAATTTTAGAGAAAATCTTGGAAATCTTTATAGCACTGTTATTACTCATGGTAGGACTTAAATTGCTTTTTTTCATGGTGGTTTTGGCCTTTGCTCCTTTTGCGTTTATCTTTGCCTCGATATTTACACTTTTTGCTTTGGTCTTTGCATTGTTAGGGGCTGTTTTGCTGATTTTATTTAAAATATTAATATTGCCTTTTGTTATAATCGTGTTTTTGTTGAGCCCTTTTTAATACCAAAATCCCGATATAGAAATACATTTGATAGTGCAAGTAATTATGCGTATCGTCCTGATACTTGTATCATTCAAATGTGTGTAGTTTAAAAATAAACAGATAAATGAGGGGGTATTGCTGTGTTATTTAATTCATTAACTTTTATCGAAATGGGCACTTTTGCACTGTATGGGAACTCGGACAGAATGGTGAAAAAATTTAATGATTTTTATTCGTTTGAAACAAACAATGTTAATGACGATGAATTAAAAAATATTGCGATTCAAATAATAAATGAACCTAAAAACAAACTCGAACTGATTAATAAAGTTGTTTACAGAAACACATTGTCAAGTTTGCAAAAAGCTGGGAACCTAGGTTTGAAAGAAAAATCCGAACAAGTGCTACTTCTGGTAGAAAAAAATTAAATTCTATGAATAAAATAGAAAGGACCAAGCTAGCTTCCAGCAATTGCAAACATTCTATCATAACAATTTCTTGCTATTTATCCCACTATCATGTATTTTACATTGGAACTTGGTCAACACAGGCTAAGTGAAATTACATTTCTGGGGAAATCATGAAAAAACATAACTATTTTAGAGCCTTTATTTTTGGCTTATTGGCCATTACTTTATTTGGCTGTGACAATCAATCAAAACAAGAGTTAGCGCAACTCAAAGATATTAATCAAAAGCTACATTCAAATCTTACTTCTTATGAAACACTGTGGGACGATATCATAAATAAAGGCCAAATTGATTTAATAAATGCCACACATTTTACTGACAACATAACCATGGTTGCCAGTCCAGAAAATGTGGTGGGTATTGAAAATTTTAAAGGTTTTTATAATAATTTTCTATCTGGCTTTAGCAACATTACATTTACCGTAAAAGATGTATTTGGTCAAGGAGATAAAATCGTCAAACACTGGAACTTCAAAGGCACGCACACAGGTAATTTTTTTGGCATCCCCGCTACAGGCAATACCGTTGATATTGATGGTGTAACTTTGGTTAAAATGGAGGGCAACAAAATAGCCCAAGAGCAAGACTTTATGGACAACATGGTGTTTATGCAACAACTGGGTGTTTTATCATCACCAGACAATGCCTCAATAATTGATAATATCTATAAAGACTTTTCTAAAGGAGAAATCCCCGCTGTCTTGGCTGCCATGGATGCCAATATTATTTGGAACGAAGCCGAAGGCAATACTTACGCTGATGGCAATCCTTACAAAGGGCCTGAAGCCGTTTTGCAAGGCGTGTTTGCTCGAATTGGAGCTGACCACGAATATTTTCAATTAAAAGACATTCAACTGCATGACATGTCAAACAACCAAATCTTGGCAACATTGCGTTATCAAGGCAAACGCAAAGACAATGGCGCCATGATTGATGCCCAAGCCGCCCATTTTTGGACGTTGAAGAATGGCAAAATCATAGCCTTTCAACAGTTTGTTGATACCAAACAACTGGCTGAGTCCGAGCATAAATAAAGCCACATTTTTTTTCAACAACAAAATAAAACAGAAAAAATAACCATGGGAATATTTTGGGACTTAATACAAGAAGAAGAACTGGATAAACAAAAAGAAAAAGCCAGCAGCTTAGAAGAGCGTGTGGATCAACTCGAAGCCGACTTAAATAAAACCAAAGATTTGTTGAGAAAAACCCTTTCAGCTTTAGAAGTGCATCTGTCCAAAGACATTGATGGTGATGGGAAGTTAGGTTGATGATGCATGGTATTAAATATAAGCAATGACCAACTGATCGGGCAAACAAAATGAGCTTATTTAAAGAACTAAAAAGAAGAAACGTCATCCGAATCGCTGGTATTTATGCCGTAGTGGCGTGGATTTTGATGCAAGTGGCTGGTACGCTTGAGGAATCACTTAATTTGCCAGCTTGGTTCGACAGTGTGGTCACCGCAGGCTTAATGATTGGCTTTCCTATTGCTTTGTTATTGGCTTGGGCCTTTGAAATGACACCAGAGGGCGTTAAACGCACTGAAGAACTGG
>CAZLZZ010000088.1:0-13330 GCA_964564165.1 uncultured Alcanivoracaceae bacterium
GTAATGCCTTTTGAGTTGATAAAAGTAGTCAGTTGATCAGCCAAGAACCCTGCTGCTGCAGAGTCCCACATGTATTTTTCAAAATTACAATTAATCACTACATAATTGTTTTGGTTAGACAGCCCTTGTCTAATTGAATTCACCATGCCCCATTGCCAATAATCACTGGCTGCATTGGTTTGATTGCCTGTGCCATGAACCAGTGCCAAACCAGTCACTGCGGAAACCTGTCCCACATATATTAAAGCGATAAAAACCGCTAAACGAAATTTGTTCATTTAAAAACTCCCAATTACTTTTTTTATTGAATTGACCCTGGGCAGGTTGTCGAGGTGCCCAGTTTAGTCACTCTTGACGCTTGTTTATTATTTTTATTAACGTTGCAGACTATTATAGACAAATATGAGAACAAATCAAACGTTTAGTTGAATTGTTTTATCCGGGGTGCTAGAGCAATCTAAAACAAGCTTCATTTCATGCCATGCTAGTCCACCATGTTCAGAATTAGAAGCTTGTAAGTATTCAAACCCAAACTTGGCATACATGTCGGTTAGTTCTGTTTGGCAAATAAGATAAATGTCTTGTTTGTTGAGAAGTTTCATCTGTTGAATAAATGCTTGCATTAATTCTCTGGCAAAGCCTTGGTATTGAAATTCAGGATGAACAACAACCGACATAATAACAATGTGTTTGCCTTCAGGGTCGTGTCCAACCAGCTCTTTAAAGTCCTCGTCGGACAATTCAACTTGGTGACAAGCACCAGAATTGATAAATCCGACTATTTGATTTTGATATTCTTTGACAATAAAGCCCTGTGGGTAGGAGTTGATTCTTTTGGCGATTTTTTCTTTACTGGCTGCTTCATCACCTGCATACGCTAGCGATTCTATTTCATAACAGCGATTTAGGTCTTTAATTTGGGCTGGTCTTATCATGGTTTATCATTGTTTTTCTTAATTTCAGTTTCGATTTCAACCAACTTAATTTTACTATAGGGACAAATTTCTTTGTCCATTAAATCGCTGTGTCTTCTGCTGCCAGGTGAATAAACCCCAAGTGTAGAGCTTGTGAACTTTAAAACACTGTTGTCTTCACACGAATAATGGCGGTATTTTAGAAAAGGTTCAATGGTTTGGTTGCTTTTATTGTTGACCTGCCACTCTACCAACCAAGCATTGTTAACTTTCATCTGTCTAAAGCTAATGATGACGCCATCATGATTTTCAGTGGTGATAAAACGACTCCATTCGGTAGCTTGAGTAATTTCAGGCCAGAGCAATATAACAATTAAAGCGGTGAGTTTTTTTACCATTGAACAATAAAATTAAATAGTGATGTTGTCAATTATAGCCCTTATCGCGTTTGAAAACATTTTTATCGGCGTTTTTATCGCCAAACAATTGCGCTTCAAGGTGCCCGGAATGAACCGCTTGAGCAATAATTCCTGGGGCATAAGCATCACCAATAAGGGCAAAATGTTTGAATGGGTGATTTTCCTTTAATTGTGTGTACAAACTATCATTGGGTTCTCTTTCGGTAACCAGTATCAGGGTTTTACAAGGTGTATGCAATTCTTTACGGCTGTAAACACAGTGACTAAGAACCTTTTCTTGTTCAACTTTATCCAGTTGTTGGTTCAAAACAATATTAACTCCTTTGTTGACTAGCCGAACGTGGATACGGTGTTGCTCCAAGGTATTGTTGCTCCATTCGGCCACTTGCGAAGCATTGCTCATATAGGTGACTATACAGCCCATTCCGACACATTTTTCTGCCAGAACACTCGCCATGTAATAATGGTCAGCATCATAAATCAGCACATCACCGTTGGATATATTAGTGGGTACATCGCCTGACATGATGTCATCAGGAGTGAGGATTAGAACAGAATTGTCCTGTTGTAAATGCTTGCGCGTTTCACGGCTTTGTCCGTTGGCTTTCCACTGTGAACCCGTGGCAATGATGATGTTGTCAAAACCAAATTCAGGCAAATTATCAACGGAGACCTCGCTGTCATAATAAATCTCAACATTCGGCATTTGCTTTAGGGCGTTTAAACGGTAATTGATGACGCGTTTCCATTCTGCCAGTCCGGGCAGTTGTGATTCCAACAAAACACGACCACCAGCAACCTTTCGTTTTTCTGCAACAGTCACTTCATAACCACGTTTGGCAAGAGCATGCGCACACTCCAAACCTGCAGGACCTGCCCCAACAATTAAAACCGACTCATCGGCATGTTTGGTTTTTATTCTTTCTGGGTGCCAATCACGCCGCCATTCTTCGCCCATAGTTGGATTTTGTGTACAGCGAATGGGAGCGGCATAGTTATCACTGGACACACAAATATTACAACCAATACACTCACGAATTGAATCCAGTTTGTCATCGCGAATTTTGTTGGGTAAAAAAGGATCGGCTATTGACGGACGAGCCGCGCCGATTAAATCCAAAACACCGCGTTTAATTTGTGACACCATCGCATCAGGCGAGGTAAAGCGCCCAACCCCAACAACGGGCTTTGTAGTTAATGATTTTACATGTTTGGTGTACTGTTCTTGAAAACCTTCTTTGGCAAAACGAGAAGTCGCAGAGTCGTTTTCCCATGAAGAAATATTCACATCCCACAAATCAGGAATTTCTGCCAACATTTCAATGACATCAGAGCCTTCTGCACTGGCCTGAATGCCATTTTTACCAAGCAACTCATCCACAGCAATGCGCAAAGCAATACCACAAGTATCGCCTACGGCTTCTTTGGTGTCGATTAACACTTCTTTGAGTAAACGAGCACGGTTTTCTAGGCTTCCACCGTATTCATCGGTTCGGTCATTGTGTTGACGCGATAAAAAGTGCATCAATATAGACAAATTATGACCCGCATAAACATAAACAATATCAAAGCCGGCTTTTTTTGAACGAACAGCAGCGTCTTTGTACCATTTGCGCAGGTTTTTGATATCGGATTTATCCATTGCTCGCGCTTGCATGGGATAGCCTCCCAATACAGAAGCGTTAGTAGGCGCCAATGTTGGCAAACGCGTATAGTGATTTTTACCAGCCAATCCCTGATAAACCAATTCAATTCCAGCCAATGAGCCGTGTTCATGTACGGCATCGGTCATTAAACGCAAATTACTGATATCCGAATCGTCCCACAACCGACCTTGGTTGTACGGGGTAATATCTGACGATGGGTGAATCTCCACCTCTTCGGTACAAACCACTCCCCAGCCGCCTTCGGCTTTAATGCCACGCATGCGAGCCAGAGATTTAGGAAACCGATGTCCCATACCATTGCAATGCGGCACTTGGTAGAACCTGTTTGGTGCAGTAACTGGACCGATTTTTACTTTTTCAAATAGAATGTCGTAGCGTGATGTCATTTTTTAATCATAGGTTATGAGGAAGCTTTTATCAAGGGGTGTTTCCTGATGTATCGAGGTATTTTGGTTTGTTAAGTATCACAAAGGTTCGCAGAGGAGGCGCAGAGTTACACGGAGGTTTTTAAAAGCCGTAACGCTAAAACCGCACTAAGGCCGAAGAGGTTTATATACCTAATTATTTCTTATACCCAAATTGCGTTTTATATATCGGAATTTGGGTTATAGAATAGAAACATCATATTCAATGGCGAGATCATTAACTTTTTGTTTTAAGCCTTGCCAATCTCTAGGCCAGTTATGTTGGTACAATAAATTTTTAATAATTGGTTCTATATCGATTTTTTGATTTTTTTCACTCAGGAAATATTCTACAAGGTTTTTTGAATAATCATTATGAATTTTAAATGCAACATAAACCCACTCATAATTATTCATAATTCCACCTTGTTCACTTAGTTCTATTATAGCAAGAGACAAGTTTTTAGTCATAATTGGTTGAGTTAATAATTGCTCGATTAAATGATTTTTTGTAATTAGGTTTTTAATTTCATGAACTTCTTTTTTATTCAAGGACCTCCTTAATCTCCATCGGGCCACTATTTGTTTATAGGTGTTCGAATAGATACTTCGATGCATTAGTGTATAATAAAGCTGCTTCGACCTAAGTTTAAACTTTCTTTTACCTTTATTATCAGTGAGTAACGGATCTTTATACATTGTTTCTCTGACTTGTTTTACACTTAAATAATCACTAAACAAGTCATACGCAGCCTGGCCAAGGGTTACTCCATTTCCACCAACAATAACATCTCCTCCGACCCAATAAGAATACTCTAATTTTTCTTTTCTATATATTGCTTGAGATAATATTTCATAAGCGACCTCATCAGGAACAAGCTTGCTTAAAGCATAATAACTTGACAGTGCGATATGTATGTTTTCGTGATAAGCTAAACTTTTTAATTGTTCTATGTTTGTTGACAAAGCAATTGATGTGCGCAATTCTCTTACTTTTCTTTTATCGTAATAATTTACCTTTGTAGAATGTTTTGCTAGCTTTTCTGTAGCTTGTTGAAGAGTTGCAATGGGTTTTGTCGGTTCGGAAAACAACCCGTTCCAGTTAGATAAGACACTTAAGTTTTCATAGTACAATGGATTGGTTCTTATTTTTGTTAATTCTCTATGTGTAGCAAATATTTCCCAGTGTTTATAGGCCGAATCAGAGACTAAATCATTGAATTTGTTTTGACTTCTTAACAACCCTGTTTCTATATATGGCCACAGCTCATCTTTTGGCAAATAGCTGGCTAATTTTTGAATTAAGCTTATGGCAATTTCAGGCTCAGCATTGCTAATGATTTGATGCCAGTTGGTTTGTGGTGTAAAAAATTGACTGAGGTTTTCTAATTCATGCATTTGCCTCAGGTCTTTATTGGTTACTTTGTAAATCTTTCCATGGTAATCAGCGAACACCACCTTGTTTGGGTCTACCCCCATTGCAGCAAAGATGGGTGTGTAAAAAATTAAGAAAACAACTATTAGTGTCAGGCACTTAAATTTCATAGATTAAACTTGTATATACTAAAATTTGAGACAGGTGTTACATTTTTTAGTTCAATTCAGTATTCAATGTTTTTGCCAAGGCGTTGTTGATTCTAAGTTGGTTTTTAAAAAAACGGGCAATAAAAACGGTGTCAATTGAAAGTTCAACTTTAATTTGACACCGTTTTGCAGTCTAAAACCTATTCAACCCCAGATAAGTTTGTGACTTTTAACCCATTTACTTCTTACCACATTTAAACTAAAATCAAAATAACCAATAAATGATGCCAGTTATATGATTAGAGTTATGATTAAAACCACAATGTTAGCTATCTTGTTTTTTTCAAATTTTGCTTTGTCAAAACAGGGTTCCAAAAAACTCCAAGATTTTCAAAGAGCCCAAGATTTACTTTTAGCTGAATTATCAACAACTAAAGAAGGTGTAGAGAAAGAGGCTTTAGAATGGGAAAGAAAGTTTTATCAATATTTAATAGAGGACGATGACCCAAATATTAAATTATTGGGGTATGCACAAACAATATCTGGGTTTCGAGGGTTAGATAATGAAAACAGTTTGCAAGATATTGCCACAGAAATCAATTCAATGATACCTTCGGATTTACTCAGCCACAAATCTATTGCAACAATCGCAAACCTTTGCAGCTATCAAAAAATTGAATCTTTCTGTGACCAGGATGCCGTCTTTGAAAGGCAAAACCAGTCTATGTCAGACAATGCTGCTATTTATATTAACCGCTTTAGTTCGGCATATAATGACAGTAGCCAAGATGAGATCAAGCAAATAATTAAAGGCATGGCACAATCTACATACATAAATATACATATGTACCTGAATGAAAAGTTTAGAACAAAACTAGAGGGCTATGTGAAAGAACACCCTTTTTCTAAAAACAAACTTGCCTTGGAAAAGCTATATATAAATAGTTTTTCACCTTCAAAGTATGATGGACCAGAAGAGATGTCAGGTAATATGGAAGACATCATGATTTTTTCAATAATAGTTGGCATAAAAATGGCAGAACCAATTCCCAGCTTCAGAAATATAGTAGAAGAATGTAAAAATAATCCATTACATGAGGAATCTTGTTTGAAAGTTTCAGAATTTTTTATAAATAAAAGCAAAACAGTTATAACTGCTTCAACTGGTCATGAGATTAAAATAGAAATTTTAAAACAGCGTGAAAACAGCAAAGAGTTAGAACAAGCTGAAACCAGTAAAACAGAGTATAAAAACCATTATGAGTGTTTGGTTAAAATTATGAATCATGGGGCACAAATTTATTCAAAAAGAGGACTAGAATTTAACAAAATTGCTGAATCTATAGAACGCGAATTAGGAGAAGTTGCCTATTTTGAATCATTGGCAAAATTAAACTACGATTATTATGCTGCTTTAGCCGATGAAAACATTAATAACCCTGAAAACTGCGGCAACAAACAATTAAACTAAAAAGGACTTAAAGTATTTTTAATGCTAAAATAAGACCTTAGAAAATTTTAACCGTGATTTTGTTATGTACGCCATAATCGTAGCAGCAGGAAGTGGACAAAGGTTTGCCTCGGACACGCCTAAACAGTTTTTAGAAATTGCAGGTAAGCTTGCCATTCAGCACAGTATTGATGCTTTTGATGGCATGGATGAAATTGAGGGTATCGTTTTGGTCATGCCCAAAAACCAATGTCTGTGGCAGGACATTGAATTAAACGCAAACAAACCCTTGATGTATACAACTGGAGGTTCCAACCGAGCGCAATCGGTATTGCACGGGTTGTTGATTCTTGAGCCATCGGTGGCAGATGATTCGTGGATATTGATTCACGATGCAGCCCGTGTTTGCATTACTCAATCAGATATTCGAAATTTGATGAATGCTTGTAAATTAAACAATCAAGGAGGGTTGTTGGTTAAGCCCATCAACGATACTATTAAATACAGCGAAAATGGCACGCACGCAAAAAAAACCATAAATCGCAGCAAACTAAGAGCCGCTTTAACCCCGCAAATGTTCCCCTTTAAGCAGTTATTAGAGGTACTAGAAAAAGCAGACAATGATGTCATTACCGATGAGGCATCTGCATTTGAAGAAGCCGGAATTATGCCATTAATGGTAAATGGCAGAAGCGACAATATCAAGATTACCCACATTGAAGATTTGTTGTTGGCAGAGTTTATATTGCGTAAAATAAAGCGATGATGCGAATAGGAACAGGTTATGATGTGCATGCTTTTTGTCAGGGCGATTTTGTTACTCTTGGTGGCATTAAAGTCCCTTTTGATAAAGCCTTTGCCGCACACTCCGATGGCGATGTGTTGATTCATGCTATCTGTGATGCTTTGCTTGGTGCGTTGGCATTGGGTGATATTGGGCAGCATTTTCCGCCCAGTGACAATAAGTGGAAAGACTGTGATAGCTCGGTTTTCTTAAAACACATTATGGGGCTAATTAAAGAACAAGGCTATCAAATCAACAATATTGATAGCACCATCATTTGCGAACAACCCAAAATGCAACCGCATATCATTGTTATGCGTGAAAACTTAGCCAACATCATGAACCTGGAAATCAATCAAGTCAGTGTTAAAGCCACAACCACAGAAAAACTTGGATTTTGCGGTCGTGGTGAAGGTGTTGCTGTTCAGTCGGTGTGTCTATTAAGGAAGCTTTGATTTATTAGGCAATGTCAACGATAAATTCCTATAAGCGTTATACTTATAAACGTTATACTTAAATATGAAAAATGCAAAACACCTATTGAACCGACTATTACCACTTTGCTTGCTTGTGGGCAGCACGACATCTTCAGCGGTTGAGTGTGATTTTTCATCTGTTGATTTATCGGTTGAAAGTTTGTTACAGTCCTATCCAATAATTCCAGGTATTGGTTTAAAAATTGCTTACCCAAATGAAGTCATCTATGAAAAGTATTGGGGACAATATGACAACAATACTGTCGTTCCTTTGGCTTCAGCCACTAAGTTACTTTCTGCGGTTACAATAATGACCTTGGTAGATGAGAACCTGATTGATTTAGATTTACCAGTTAGTCACTATTTACCTCAGTTCACTGCTGATAAAGGTCGGATGACTGTGCGACAAATGTTTTCACACACCGCGGGCATGCCCGATAACGCACAAATGCTTAATAAAGCCGTACTTAATGCAAGAAATGGGCTGTCTTTAGAACAGGCGGTTGATTTTTTGGCATGTTGTGAACCGTTGCTCTACCAACCAGGCGAAGGTTTTGCTTATGGGGGCGCATCCATGCATATTGTTGGAAGAGTAGCAGAAGTTGCGGCTGAAAAAAGTTGGATAGATGTATTCAATCAGAACCTGACTGCTCCATTTAACATCACTAGCATGGACTATAATGGTTTAGGTGTAACGCAAAATTATCGGATAGCAGGAGGGGCGCAATCATCTTTGCCTGATTACGCAAAAGTATTAAACATGTTGTTAAATAAAGGCAGATATCAATCAACAAGAATACTGAGTGAACAAGCCGTAGCAACCATGCTAAGCGATAATGTGGGAGATCTTGATATAGTATTTGCCCCTCCAAGTATTGATGAAGAGATAAAATATGGAATGGGCACTTGGTTGATATATAACGAGAACAACAACCTTGCCAGTTTATACAGCCCTGGTGCTTTCGGCTTCACGCCATGGGTTGATTATGACCTTAATTATTATGCGGCATTTATGGTCAAAGATTTTAACAGCCGCATGGCGGCACCCATTGTTGAAATCCGCAATCAAATTCGGCAAATATTGACAGAGAATTGGTGTGGCTCACAAGCCCCCGAATTAACAGACCAGTTAGGGCTGTGGTATGATCCAAAATATAGTGGTCACGGCGTTGAAATCCAAAAGGTTGGTGAGGCCTATTCTGGCGTTTTTTATACCTTTTCAGAATCAGGAAAACCAGAATGGTATTTGTTATCAGTTGCTGACCAAACCGACAACTTATCAGGCACACTATTGCGTGTGGAAAACAGCGGCTCTAGCGAAAACATTGTTACAAATAGTGATTTGGCAGGCACTTTCTCGATTAACTTTAATCCAGAGCAAAACAGCACATGTGCCTCAACCAGTAACAACGTCACTGCAGAAATGACATGGAGCATCAATGATGAACAAGGTTTTTGGTGCATACAGCCCTTAATAACCGTCAATAGTAGAGCAAAAACAAACCAAAACGGTTGGTGGTGGAATGGCGGTGAAGACAGTGGCTGGGGGTTTAATGTATATACCAATGACGCCATTGAGTTTCGCGCGATTTATTATTATGATGAATCAGGAAACCCCATTTGGGCATTTGCGTCAAATGAAACCGAATCTGAGGTTTTCAACATACAAGCCCCAACGGGTTATTGCCGGTCTTGTATCAAAACGCCCTTGCAAACTAGAAGCATAGGCCTATTCAGAGGGGTTATAAATGCCTCATCAATCACGACAGATTCCGAATCTACCACCAGTTTAGACATTGAAGGCTGGGAAAGGCTAGAATTTATACCAAAAATATTTTCGAATCCTGCTTATTAAACCTAAGAGCTTTAACAGTTATATTTGCTTTCACGCCCAGTATGGATAAAGAGATAATTTATATCCACAGTACTTATTGCCTAAGTTTCGATAGTGAATTGTGTTATTTTCGTATTTTCAATATCGAATATAAAACATCAAAAATCAGGTGTTAAATCAAACAAGGAAAATAAGTTTTTCATGGTTTATTATGGTACTGGACATTCAATCACAGTACAATCTAAAGCACGATGAAAAAATTATTATTGCCAGTCCTATTGTTCTCTCTATTGTTCTCTTTTTCGACTTTTGCAGAGGATTATTTTCTTAACCTTAAAGGCAAGCCAACCCAGGGCGGGTTGATTATTGCGCAAACTAATGCCTCAGCTAAAGTTAAAATCAATGGAAAAACCGCCAATAAAACCGATGATGGCTATTTTATGTTTGGTTTTGGACGCTTTGATGAGAAGCCGATGAACTTAGCTATTACTTATGGCGGTATAACTTACCAGGCAAGTATTCCTGTAACCACTAGGTCTTTTCCAACCGAAGTCATTGATGGCTTACCACAAAGCAAAGTCACGCCTCCTGATTCGGTGTATGCACAAATTAAAGCTGACAATGTCAAGGTGGCAAAAGCGCGATCATATTTAGATTTTAGAAAAGACTTTCTACAACAATTCATCTGGCCAGCTGATGGCCGGGTTAGTGGTGTTTATGGTTCGCGTAGAATTTTAAACGGTAAACCCAAGCGCCCACATTATGGTATGGATATTGCCAATAAGACAGGAACACGAGTGATATCACCAGCAAACGGCATTGTAAGAATGGCAGAAACGGGCATGTATTATACGGGTGGAACCATTATTATTGATCATGGGTATGGGTTGACAACCACTTTTATACATTTGTCGCAAGTGAATATTGAGGCTGGTAGCCGTGTCAAACAGGGTGAAAAAATTGGTGAGATAGGCATGACAGGAAGAGCCACAGGCCCTCATCTGGATTGGCGATTAAACCTAGGAAAAACCAGACTAGATCCACAGTTAATTATTTCATCAAAAAAATAGGTTAATCGCATTTGGTTTGATGTGCATCTAAACTAATCATCGAGTTTAGATGCACATAGGGTATCTGATATGAATATCAATATTTTATTGGTATTTTTTATAGCTCCTCTTTTGATTCTGAAATAGGGACAATTTCCCCGCTTTCTATGTCTCCAAAGTTAAAGTCATTTATGAAAATATCCATAATTTTAAACTTAGCTTCATTAAAGTCAATTGCAATATTGGAACGCTTATAATCATCTATACTGTCCCAAACAACAACATTTCCAGTTGAAGATCCTGTTCTTGAACCTAGTGTTTTCTTGAATTTTATTCTCCGTGACCATTTTTCTCTTCTTTCTATTGTGGCTGATAACTCATAATCTTTTTCTAATTCTTTAAAGTCGGTTTCGGTTTTAATTAACTCTTGTTCCGTTAGCAGTGAATAAATTTTATCATTTAGTTCTTTGTGCTTTTGGGTTTGGTCTTGAGCAGCAAGTTTTATCCACGCATAACCTCTAGCCCAGTCGCGCTCCAGCCCGCCTAAAGATTTTATATGCATTAATCCAACATATGAAAGTGCATCCGCATTCCCAAAAGCGGCCGCCTTTTTAAAACTAGTTAATGCAGATTGGTAGTAGCCATCTTGGTACATTTTCAATGCTTTGATAAGAAACAATTTATCGGGGTGAATGAGATTATGGTTTTTGTCATAATGATCATTGGTATAAATCACAGTGTTTGGGTTTGCAAACACGCCTAGTGAAATCAAAATTGTGATTGTTAATATTAAACACTTCATTGCTTGTCTCCTTTGGTTTTTATTGTTTCCAGTACAGCATAATGAATTTAATCTGAATAAAAACTGAATACAATTGTTAACAAGTTCAAATTAAATGTTTTGGCCGGCTCGTATATTTCACAGAACAATGGAATTTATAGAAAAAATGGCAAAGAAGGTTGTTTAAATACCACGACAAACACAGTTGTTTTGTACCGATTGTATGAAACATGCGGGCTAGATATGATGTTTTAAGGAGCGAATATTGAAAAACAGCTGACCATGTCAAACAGGACGAAAGCGACCCGACTTTGTGTTAGCACCGTATTTTCTATATCGGGACCTGGGTAAAAAGTAAGTTAATCGCCTTTAGGTTTAATTTCACCCGCTTCAACTACTCCAAACTGGTAATTGTTAACAAAGTCATCCATGGCGTTCATTTTGGAGGTTCTGTCTGGTTCTAGGATAACACCATTGATAGCTTGAGACTGTATGTTGGTGGTTTGAGAGCCTGCTGCTTTGCGTTTTTGTTTATTTACCCATCTGTTTCGCCTTTTTAGGGTGGCAGAAACATCGTAGTCTTCGCTGATTTTTTGATATTCGACTTTTGCTTTTTTAATTTCAAGCGGCGTTAGCATGGCATAAATGCTGCGCATTAAATTCAGGTTTTCAACGGTCCCATCTAAGGCTGCTAATTTTATCCAGGCATAGCCTTTTGACCAATCTCTGTTAGTGCCTAATGCTTTAAGATACATCAGTCCAATGTGTTTTTGTGCTATTGAATTTCCAAAAGCTGCTGACTGGTGAAATTTGGTGAATGCTGATTTGTTATAACCGTCTTGATAGGTTCTGCTGGCTTTTGCTAACAATATTTTGTCCGGTGTTACCAAATTATGTTGTTTATCATAATGAGGATCAAGAGACAGTTCTAATCGATGGTCAGATACTCTGATATTTAAGAAAGAGACGCCCAGATTGGGCGTCTGTACAGGGAAGTTATATTGAAAAATTAATTAATATGATTGATAATTAATTGAAAAAAGAGTTATAGCGACTTGTTCATGATTTGATTCACACAATCATAAAATTGCTTAATATGAAGATGCATAACCAGCATGCCAGTATAATTGATTAAGGAATAATTTATCTGAGTAATTTAAAATATAGTTTTATTTTCAATAAAAAATGGAGCTAAAGCACCACTGCCGACATGAGTTTTTATTAACTTTACTGGCATGGTATAATTGATGTATGAAAAACAGATACACAACTGAAAAAGGAGTTGAAGGAGAGTTTCAAGAAAATTTTAATCAAATGGTTTTGATGAATAAATTAGGCATTTCTAAAAAAAGAAATAGATGATGTTGAATTGGGTTTACTGAATTTACTTTATATGTATATCCAACAAATTCAGATGTTTCAGGGTTGTTGTTAAAAGAGATTTCACTTACATCCTGGTTGAACGATAACTCAATTTCTAAATATAACATTTTTTATTCTCAAAACTTGAGAATGATATTTGAAATAATAATACTTATTAGGGTTTAGAAGTGAGTAGCTTAAAACGGAACTATTATTGATGATTTTGGCTTTGATAGTATTATTAACCAAGTTAAAGATAAGGGCTGTTTTAGATTTTTATTTATACATTAAAAGACATTGTCTAAAGCTTCCCTACAGGAATTCAGCAAGGTTTTATTGGCGATTAATCAATTTTTGGATTTGCTAGACGTGCTAAGAGGTTGTGCTATAATCGTGTTTTCTATATCGGGATTTAGGTATTTGCTAAACTTGACTCTAATGCTAGTTTTCCTGATAATACAGCGGGGTTAGATTTGATTGTGCAAAAAAATCTAGATAAATTAACAAATATTGTTGATGAGTATACTCCTAAGCCGAAGTTAATGGGTTCAAATCCCGTCGGGCGCTCCATTTTGAGATGATGATCAAACTAAAAAACATGTATAAAAAAGACCAACAAAATATTGATTCACTTTCGCAAGAGCAATTCCGTGTAACACAGCAAAA
>CAZLZZ010000089.1:0-13311 GCA_964564165.1 uncultured Alcanivoracaceae bacterium
GCTTTATCCAAAGGACAATTACTTGAAATGCTAAACAAGCATACTGCTTAAATTCCCAATTGTTAAATTTTATAAATTATGCGGTATTTTTTCTTGCAATGCCGCATAACTGATAAAAACCCCTCTTTTTTCATACTCAGCAAAAAATTTAGTTGCTCGAATTAAAGCAACATGATAACTTATGTTATATTCAATTTGAGTCCAGCTTAGTTTAACTTTTTTATTGTATTATACTGATTGTATTATACTGTTTTCTGGCTCTTTTCTAAAACCCTATTTAATCAGATTATTTTATCAAACAATTTTATCAAACAATTTAATCGGACAACTTAAGCACATATAAACAATTTAACTATGTCTTCCGTATCTTTTATATTTCAATATAAAGATCAACTATCAATCAATATTATCAAAACTAATCACTATGAATTTAACTGACTTAAAACAACTTACAACCAAACAATTAACAGAAATGGCAGTCGAGGCTAAAATTGAATTGCGTGCCAGAATACGCAAACAGGACCTTATTTTCCACATCCTTAAAAAACATGCCAAAGGTGGCGAAGATATATATGGAGGAGGCGTACTCGAAGTGCTTCCCGATGGTTTTGGATTTTTGCGCTCACCAGAGGGCAGTTATTTAGCAGGACCCGATGATATTTATGTATCACCTAGCCAAATCAAAAGATTTGGTTTAAGAACAGGTGATACCATACAAGGAAAGATCCGCCCTCCAAAGGATTCAGAAAGATATTTTGCCATGCTCAAAATTGATGAAATCAATTATGAGCCACCAGAAAATACCCGTGGCAAAATATTGTTTGAAAATTTAACGCCATTATTTGCTCAAGACCAACTCATCATGCAACGCGGCAATGGATCTAAAGAAGATTTAACCGCCAGAATTATTGACTTGATTTCACCTATTGGTAAAGGACAACGTGGTTTGATTGTTTCTCCGCCTAAAGCGGGTAAAACTTTAATGATGCAAAATATTGCAACCAATATTGCATTGAATAATCCTGAAGCTAAACTATTTGTTTTATTGATAGATGAAAGACCAGAAGAAGTGACCGAGATGCAACGTATGGTTCGTGGTGAAGTAATCGCCTCAACCTTTGATGAACCCGCCTCTCGACATGTTCAGGTTGCAGAGATGGTAATCGAACGCGCCAAAAGATTGGTAGAACACAAACAAGATGTGGTTATTTTACTTGATTCAATTACCCGTCTTGCCCGTGCCTATAATACTGTAGCCCCATCATCGGGCAAGGTATTAACAGGTGGTGTGGATGCCAATGCATTACAAAGACCCAAGCGATTCTTTGGCGCCGCTAGAAATATTGAAGAGGGTGGCAGCTTAACAATTGTTGCAACTGCATTGGTTGAAACAGGTTCAAAAATGGACGAAGTTATCTTTGAAGAATTTAAAGGTACTGGCAATATGGAGATTCACTTGGATCGACGTGCAGCTGAAAAACGTGTATGGCCTGCGATCAACATTAAACGTTCAGGAACACGCAGAGAAGAATTAATGGTTCCACAAGAATTCCTTGCTAAAGCATTCATTTTACGTAAAATTCTACACCCAATGGACGATATTCAAGCCATTGAATTCTTATTAGACAAATTAAAAGATACTAAAACCAACGAAGAATTTTTTACTTCAATGACTCGATAGAGATAGAGTCGCAGCCACCGTCACCGTTAGATTTTTCTAACACTGTAAAGCGATTTTTCAAATCATCTGATTCATTCAGCGGCTCACCTTGGTATTCAACCCAAGCATGAGCCGCTAGATTTTCATCCTTGTTATTCACGCCAAATTTGTGTTGAACATCATAGCCTGCCGATATTAGATTTTGGTATAAGGCTATTGATCTTGGTAAACAATGACAATCCTTGATGGACCTACAGGCCCAAAAATAACTTTTGACAACAATGCCCATGGAATCGTTGCTTTTAGGGGCTAGATAGCTTTCTTGTATTAATTTTTGATAGCTAACTGTCTTTAATTGTTCCTTTGTCCATATCAAATGCTTTCTAGATTTGGACAGTAATTGGAGGATTTGTATGGTTTTAGGCAATTTCATCGAGCAAATTATACAATTGATTCAGGCTGTTTGTGCTGTGTTGATAATTTAAACGGTAACTTTTTACTCTGGCACTGGTTTGATGGCAAAAAGACAGGTGGTTTTGTAATTCGTTCTTAGCAAATAATTTAGTGGCAACTGAGTGTTTAATCAAAAATTTAATGGCGCTAAAAATATCCACTGAAATTAATTCAGTAGCATCAATAGATTTTTGTGCAAACAATAAAACAGTATCCGCTACAATAGCATCTCCCGTATATTGTTTGTCAGCGGGTAACTTCAACTGCGGAAAATTGGGCAAAACTGTAATTTTCCCATCAACAATTTTCAGGGGCAGTATATCATCTGCAATGCGTTGAGCCAGTGGTTGGTCATCTATAAACCTAGCAACCGTAGATTTTCCAGTGCCAGAATCGCCCATTAAAATGAATACTTTATCTTTTAATAAAAAAGCCGAGGCATGTAAACAATAAACCCCATTCATGGCAAGGTTAAGGATTAAAACAGGGCCTAATAACAGGGTGGAATCAATACAGCCCTTGCGACGGTTATTGCAATGAACACTGTTTTTATCTATTTGGTAGCTTTGATTTTTGGTGTTTAGTAAATAGCCTGTTGGCTTGATTGAATCTACACGTAAATCGTAAGCGTTTTCGCCGATATATGCTTGCTCCTGATATAGATGGGATGTAACTGAATGTTTTTGAGTTGCTGCTGGGGAGTTGATGACATGCTTGGAATGATTAAAAGCTTTAATTCTCCAACTGGAAAAAGCATCAATCTCTTGATCGGATTGATACTCTGAATCAGCTATTTTATAAGTGTATTTTTTTTGAGTGTTTAGTTTAGATAAATTTAAATACCGCACATGTTTACTTATGTACCAAAGACCTTCTCGATACCAGCGTTTCCACTGTCACCACTGCCAAAAGAACCGCCCATAGTCACGTCTCTGATATCACCTAAATTCAACAACTCAGGTTTCTTATAAGCTTTCTTAAGTTGCTGTTTATTTTGATTTGTTTGTTTGTTGTTTTCTTTCATGATTTTATAGTTCCCACATTCTTGCGGTATATTATTAACAATCCTAAATTCTTTGTAAAGTTAAATATTGTTAACTGAGCGCCTTATCTACTATTTCAAATACATCCGGAGATAAATCTTCGGTATTTTTTATTCTTTGCAACTGCTGTGACATTAATTCTCTTCGCGGTTGATCAAATTTCTTCCAAGTATTGAATATCGACACCATTCTGGATGCAACCTGGGGATTGATTTTATTTAACGCAATCACTTGGTCGGCTAAAAACTCATAACCCTTCCCTGAGTTTTGGTGAAAATGTAAAATATTGCTGGAAGAAAATGCGCCAATCAATGAGCGTACCTTGTTAGGGTTTTCAATACTGAACGAATTGTGCTTCATCAATTCAATGACATTGTCCAAAGTACCAAAAGCAGGTGAGGTGGCTTGAATGGCAAACCATTTATCCATAACTAAAGCATTATCATGCCATTTCTCAAAGAAATCCATCAACAAATCATTAAACCCTTCTGCTTGATTATGCACATAAAAACTCAAAGCAGAAATACTATCCGTCATGTTGTCGGCAGTTTCATACTGTTGCTTGCATAAGCGTTTTATATCTGGATTGCTAGAGCTCATCAAATAAGACAAACAGGTGTTTTTCAGACTGCGTTTTGCCACATCTTCGGATTCCACCTTGTATTGACCTTCTGAGAAATTTTGATTATAAACCGATAAAAACTCCACTTCCAATGCATCGGCTAAGGATTTTTTTACAAATTCACGCGCCTGTTGAAGGATGTCTACTTGAATATCTTGCATTGAAACCATCAACGTTTTCAAGTCTGGCAAGGTTAAAGTCTCTGCCAATAAGGATGGATCTGTTTCAAAATCAGTCAAAACCTGACTCAGCGCCTGTACAAAATATTTGGGGCAGCTGGCATCTTTGTTTTTAAGCATGGCATCATAAGCATCAAAGATTACTTGACTAGACATGATTTGTGCCGCGTTCCAGCGGTTATATGAATCAGAATCGAATTTTATCAACTGAATTAAATCTTCATTACTCTGCTTGAATTTAACATTAACTGGAGCAGAAAATCCTCTAAAAACTGAAGCTATGGGTTTGTGAGCAATATCTTTAAAGATCAATTTGTGTTTCTTTTTGGTCAACTGGAAAACCTGTTCAATGCTGCCATCTTCGTCTAACGATAATTGATTGCCGTCATCAGAGAACAAAGCCAATCGCAAGGGAATTAACATAGGCTTATGATTTTTTTTATCCACATTTGATGGATGCTTCTGTTTGATTTCCAAGCTATATTCTTGTTTTTCGGCATTGTATTTTTCTTTGATAGTAACTCTTGGTGTACCATTTTGAGAGTACCACAGCTCAAATTGTGATAAGTCAAACTCATTGGCATCTGCCATGGCTTTGCGAAAATCATCACAGGTGGCAGCTTGGCCATCATGGCGCTGGAAATACAAATCCATGCCTTTCCTGAATCCTTCTTCACCAAATAGCGTGTGATAAATGCGCACCACCTCTGCACCCTTTTCATATACAGTTAAAGTATAAAAATTATTGATTTCAATAAATGAATCTGGACGAATTGGATGCGACATAGGACCTGCATCTTCGGTAAACTGGAATGCTTTGAGTGTGCGCACATCTTCGATTCTTTTGACTGCACGTGATTGCATGTCCGCAGTAAATTCTTGATCCCTAAAAACGGTTAAGCCTTCTTTTAAACTCAGTTGGAACCAATCTTGACAGGTAACGCGATTACCTGTCCAGTTGTGGAAATACTCATGTCCTATTACTGCCTCTACACCAATGAAATCGTTATCGGTTGCTGTTTCAGGACGAGCCAAAACATACTTAGAATTAAAAATATTCAGGCCTTTGTTTTCCATGGCCCCCATGTTGAAATCATTGGTTGCAACAATGTTATATTGCGATAAATCATAAGCCAAGCCGAACTTTTGTTCATCCCATTTCATAGACCTGATCAATGAATCCATAGCGTATTGACAAGCATTGATGTTTTCTTCTTCTACATAAATCCGCAAAGTAACATTGTTGCCTTCACTGGTCATGTAATTTTCTTCAATATGGGATAGATTGCCCGCAACCACCGCAAACAAATAACTGGGTTTTGGGTGTGGATCTGACCATTTGGCATAGTGTTTGCCATTGCTCAAAGTACCAGAATGGATTAAATTACCATTCGATAACAATACTGGATAATGTTCCTTGTTGGCAACCAAAGTCACTTCAAAAGGAGCCATTACATCGGGGCGATCTGGATAATAAGTGATTTTCCTAAAGCCTTCTGCTTCACATTGGGTAAGGAAAAAACTGCCCGATTGATACAGGCCTTCTAAAGCCTTGTTTGTACTGGGATAAATTTTATTCTCAACTTGCAACTCAAAATCATCAGGAGTATTTTCAATGCTTAACATCTCATCATCGATTGTATATTCCGAAGCCTGTAACTTTCGGCCATCTAATATGATGCTCAACAAATCAAGATCAACGCCATTTAGCTCAAGTGTGTTGTTAGATGATGCATTTTTTCTGAATCTTATTCTCGACTTAACCAAAGTGAATTTTGGTTCAATCATTAATGCCAAGCTCATAGAATCAACCCAGTAATTGGGCTGTTGATAATCTTTACGATAAATTGTTGGATTGGTATCGGGTTTCATTAAAAAAATTTAATTTACAAACAAAAAGGGTATTATAACCTATTTTCTCATCTCATAAACAATCATGAACCGAAACTGAATATAAATACTCGAAATTTGACAGTACTGTGCACAAAGGTTTAATATAAGGGCTTATCAGTTACCAAGACAAATTTTAGAGGAACCATTATGAAATATTTATTAACATTATTGCTATTATTCTCAACATTTATGATCGTTGCCAGCCCCTTTGCCAGGCCATCAGAGCCCAATGGTATCTTGAGGCTCAATCAAGACCATCCGAGTGAAAACATATTCCCCGTAACCGTGTATCAAATTAATGGCAAACAAATACTCAAACGAAACAATGCGGTCTGGTTAAAGCCAGGTACACACACGATTCGCGTGACATCAGCCATCGCCTTAAACCAACGCAGTAAATATGCCAGTAAAAGACAAAAATTCAATAACCCAGTTGAATACAACACCCTGGAAATTAAGGTGGAAGAAGGCAAAACCTATTATGTAGGCTACGATACCAATGACAGAGACCCCAATAAATGGCGACCTGTGGTCTGGAAAGTGAAATAATAGTTAAATAATTAGTAAGGTGGGTTTACCCGAATGGCACTTTACTTAAGAGGAAACTTATTGAATCTTATCATATTCATACCAAAAGAACGGGTCATTGCGAGGAGCATAAGCGACGTGGTAATCTTTAAGAATTGACGACAAAGTCATGAGATTGCCACGTCGCTTATGCTCCTCGCAATGACGGTGGTTAATGATTTATACTAGATTCCTGCCTTAGCAAACTAGCGTGGAGTTAAAGAAATAGCTATATACGGCGTTTTAAGCCTTAAATAAGCGCCATTCGGAAACCCGCCTTACTTTTAGGTTAGAAGTCTAAAAATTTAGTTTGCACCGTCTAGTTTTTCCTCTAATCTTTAACAGCTTCTTCTTTGGGCTTTTTCTTTTTTAAAATCCTTCCCACCACAATTCCCACTTCAAACAACAACCACATTGGAATCGCCATTAATGTTTGAGAAATCATATCAGGTGGAGTTATTAACATCCCTACTACAAATACACCAACCACAACATACGGGCGAGATTTTGCCAGTTTCTCAGGGGTAGTAACACCCAATAAAATCATCAAAATCACCGCAATTGGCACTTCAAAAGCCAAGCCAAAAGCAAAAAACAACCGCACAACAATATCCAAATAACTGTTGATATCAGGCATGTAGTTGACCCCAACAGGAGAAATAGCAGGAATAAATTGAAACAAAATGGGGAAGATTACAAAATAAGCAAAAAAACAGCCCAAATAAAACAGAAAAATACTGGAAAATAACAACGGCCTAGCGATTCGCTTTTCGTGTTTATACAAGCCAGGCGCCACAAATGCCCAGATTTGATACAACACAACAGGCATCGCAATAATCAAACTCAATATAAACACCATCTTAAATGGCGTCAAAAAAGGCGACAAAACACCGGTGGCAATCATGCTGCTGCCCTCGGGCAAATACTTCATAACAGGAGCCGCCATTAAGGTGTAAATTTTACCTGCAAAAGGCAATTGCACAATCACAATGACCAAAATTGTAACCACCACTTTGACCAAGCGGCTACGCAACTCAACGAGGTGGGAGACGAAAGTTTGTTGATCTGGCACTATTTTTTCCAATCCTTGGTCTTAGGAATATCTTCACCAGCTTGTTTAGCAATGCTCTTTAATTCTTCCGAAATATCGCTTACAGCCTCCTTGGTGTCTTTTAAGATGTTGTTTTCTGCTAAGCGTTTGTTGAGCTCTTCTGTTTCAAATTCACTTTGTACTTCACGTTTGACATTCTCAAAAGTCTGTTTCGCCTTGCCAATAAAGCGCCCTATTTTTCTTGCAACCGCAGGCAAGCGCTCAGGGCCAACTACGATCAACGCAATCACCAAAACCATAAATAATTCTGAAAAACCTATATCAAACATATTCCTACCTTGTCATTCCCGCGAATACCGCAAACCAATAAAATCCAGGCCCTTCCCGCCCGAGAAGGCGTACATCTAGGAGCTTGTCCGAGAATAGAAACCGCAGCGAATGAAAGCTGAATTGAGGGCTGTTTTTCGATGATTTGAGGCGAATAGCACGGCTATTTAACGAGAATCAGCGGAAAAGAGCACCACAACAGATTTTCTACAGTAGGTTTTCTATTCTCGGACAAGCTCCTAATCAAGTTAGGACTTTTCAGAATCCTTAGATTCTGATTTATCAGCCACCTTTTCAGCAGTAGCATCAAGTTTTTCTTCAGTAATTTCAGGCTTGTCATCGTCTTTTATGCCTTTTTTAAAGCCTCTAACAGCCTCGCCAAGGTCGCCACCAATGTTCTTTAGCTTTTTTGTGCCAAATATTAAAACAACAATAAGTAGAATTATACCAATCTGTACTGGACTAATACCCATGTTAATCTCCAAGTTAGTTTTACATTTATATTAGGGCATTATAGCTTTTTTAAAGCATTAGTAAAAACTAATATGGCAAAAGCCCGCAGAGAAATTGAAGATTATACTATGATGCTCACTAATTTACGAAAAAAAGTAAGAGATAATATAGCAACAAAGGCATGGTGAAGATTAAAAGTACTTTTCTAGCAGAGGCGCAAAAAGATGCAGTGAAAGGACAAAGAAATGGCGCACAGCGGCACAAAGGCACAGCGGAAAATCAAAAGCATTTATTCATATAGTCCACGGAAGATACAGATTTAAAACAAAACCAACGCAGGGTAGGACCCATGTGTCTTACCGTTTGTTAAGATAAATTTAAATCGCACGGCGGTACAAAGACACGGTGTAAGATCAAATGCTTTTTAACCATGAAGGGACACGAAGCACATGAAAAAAACAAGACAAGCTATACTCCATCATTGCCACATACGTGGTAATGACGGTGTGAGCAGATATTATTTAACTATTATTTGTATAGGATTTTTATTGTCCAAGTATTTTTTAGCCACTTTTTTCAATTCACCCAAGCTTACTTGTTTTAATGCTTCTAAAGAATTTCCATCGGTTGTTATATCGCCATAGTAATAATAAGAATGGGCGAGATAATAAGCCTGATTAATACTGGATAAACGGCGGAACATCATTCTTCCTAAATATTTGTTCACGGTTTTATCTAAATTGTCCTGAGTTATGGTTTTGCTGAATTTTGGTGAAATTAACTCTGGGAATTGTTCAACCAATTTATCTACATTTTTAGGCAATGTTGGTACCTTTATATAAAACAAGGCTTGGTCTTTTTTAACATCAATAGCAACTGACACTCTATAAGCTAGTCCTTGTTTTTCACGTAAGTTAAAAGATATATCATCTTTTAACATCAAAGACAAAACGGTTAAAGCGGCTTTATCTTCTGTAACAATCGGCTTTATAAATCCGTAAAAAGTATAAGATTGCTCGCCACCTACCACCTTTTCTACTGATTGCGGTGAATCCACTAATTTGTATGTTTTTTGATTTGCCAAGCTTGTGTATTGTGGCTTGTCAAGGCTTGTGAAATTTTCAAAGTAACTATATATGCTTTCAGGGTTCTGTTTAGAAACTACAGAGACAATTAGATTGTTTGGGGTAAAATAATTTTGACCAAAAGCCAAAAATTTAGCAAAGTTTTCTTGGACAAGTGGTTCTGGTATTGTATTGGGCATAAACAACATTTCATCATATAGATTTTTAAAGCTTTCTTTGGCCTTGTTTTTTGGTTTGTGCATACTTCTGGCGGCTTTTTTTAACTCCTTTTCAAATTCTTCTTTGCTGGGTTTGAAATCCAGCATGGCATTGTTTAAGAAAGAAATAACAGCCTCAATATCGGTTGCCAAACCTTCTACTCGGATATAACCAAATGTTGGGCTTAGGTAAATATCATCCATGGGTAGAAATGTTAGGTCGTTGACTTTAAAACTTAAACCAAATTTGGCTATTTTTTTCTGAACTTCTGGTGATTTCATTCTTTGACCAAAAATATCATGCCACATTTTTGCGAAATCTTTACCATAGGAGCTTTCAAAGTTCTCTTTGTATTTGAACATATAATGAATAGCCAGCAACTCACTCATAGAGTTCTGTTTGGCAATGATTACAGCATTATTGCGAATGTCAATGTTGTCAAAAAGCTTGACACTAACAGACTTGGTTTCATTGTCTTTTGTTAAGCTCTTAGGATATTGAATCAACTGCAATGTGCGTTTGCCTAGTTTAAAGTTTTGTAACTGCTTGCCAGCTTCAATAATACCATGACCCGAAAAGGCCTTGATAATTGAACCCAAACCATTTTTTGCAATCATGTCAGCATTGTATATGCCAAACATATGCGGCTTTTCGATTTGTTTTAAGAAAGTTGATTTTGCTTTGATCGCTTTAGAATGAATAAAATCTGCTGACAACTCTATCTCCATAGAATTTAACATGGCATCGAAACTTTTACTAATGGCTGAGATATTTTCATCATTATTTATTACCACATCGGCTTGTAGATACTTTGCTACTGGATAATTGTGAACAGTAAACTTGATGCTTTTTATTTGTTCTGGATACTTTTGTTTTAATTTATCCTCAAGTTTTTCTTGCTTGAGTTCCATGGCATCAATGAGCAATGCATAAAAATCATCAGAATAGTCATCTAAAGCATAAAAAGACTGAATGATATTGTCCTTATCTTGGTGGAATAAATACTCAATTTTTTTATGGTTAACTTTAGTCGACTTAATTGGCTTATTAAAGCCTGTTGCCCACTGTTTTAAATTGGGTCTGACAACATTGCCAGGTTTTGCAACTCCGTAAATATCTTTTAATAACTTCAACATCTCTGCTGTTTTAAAATCACCAATGACACTAATCTCCATATTATTGGGGACGTAATTATTTTTATAAAATTTGACCACATCATCTCTGTCCATGTTTTTTATGGTTTCATAAGTTCCCAGTGTTGGTAATGAAATAGCATGTCCTGCAAATAATTTTTCTCGCACACCTCTGGCTGTTTTTGTACGAGAATTAGCCAAACTTTTGGCGATTTCTTCAAGGACAATGGCTTTTTCTTTTTCAAATTTTTCAACCGGAATAGTCGAATCGAATAACATCCCTGCTTGTATTCTCATGCCTTTTTCAATATTATCAGTCGGTGTTACCATCATATAATTGGTATAATATTCAGCCGTATTGGCATTGTTGTAGCCACCAATTTTAGCCGTCATGTCATACATTTGTTTTTGCGTCCATTGGCTCGAACCATTAAACAATAAATGCTCCAACATATGACTCATGCCACTGGAAGCAAAAGTTTCATAAGCCGAGCCGACTTTAACCACGGTATTGATGCCTATCATCGGCAAAGCTGGGTTTTCTATCAAAATAACATTGATACCATTATCCAGTTTGTGTATCGAAACACCTTGTGGTGGCTTGAAAATTGAGTTGTCAGCGTGAG
Organism: uncultured Alcanivoracaceae bacterium; assembly: GCA_964564165.1. Classification (GTDB taxonomy): domain Bacteria; phylum Pseudomonadota; class Gammaproteobacteria; order Xanthomonadales; family Marinicellaceae; genus NORP309. The sequence continues at coordinate 11,291 of CAZLZZ010000089.1, forward strand.
TTGTGAAATGGGTAAAAATTAACGCAATTAACACTAACGGAAGAATCGAATGTTTTGGCATAAAACCACTCCTAAAAATATAGCGATATAATACAGCAATTCTCGCTAGGTTTAAAGAGCTAAGGCTGAAGAGAGTCAGAAACTAAAATATCGCACAGCGGCACGAAGACACAGCGCAAGATCAAGAGATTTTTAACCATGAAGGGCGCAAAGAAAATTTCTAAATCTTTTACCAGTTTTAAGCTCATTTCATATTTGGAAAGGCTTCCGTTTGTCTTAATGTCTCCTGTATGAGACGATACGTGCGTGAAATATGAGATTAAAACAACTTCTGAATTTTTTAACTGGATGCTTAATATTAAAGACAAAAAATTTTTGGCTAGAAATAGTTTTGAGAATCAAACGAATTGAAAATGGTGTATTTGGCGACTGTAAAGTAATAAACAAAGATATTAGTGAATTACGTTTTTTCTTTGGTGGTGGTTTTAGAGTTTATTACACTGTTACAAACAATGAAGTTATCTTTTTGCTTCAAGGCGGCATTAAAGATACACAAAACAAAGACATTAAAAAAGCACAACAACTTTTTGATGAACTTCAACTGGAATAAAAAACTATGAACAAAATTAATTTTAACCCTAGCGACTTTATTAACGATAAAGAAATGGCAGCTATTTATTTGCAAACAGCACTTGAAGAGGATGGCATTAATGGTTTTCTCGAAGCCCTTAGCGATGTGTCTAAATCCAAAGGCATGAGCGAAATGGCTAAAAACATCAATGTCGGAAGACAAAGCCTCTACAAATCTTTGAGCAAAGATGGCAAGCCAGCATTTGAAACAATTAGCAAAATATTGAATGAATTTAATCTTAAATTTTCTGTTACCTCTAATTGAAGCAGCCTAAAATCAAGTTATGTGTAGAAGTTACACAGTTTGGTTTGCACCCTCTATTTATGTAGTTAATTAAGAATTTAAGTCGGGCTAATCACCGTAGGTTGGTGCTGAGGTACGAAGCCCAGCAACAGGCTCTGAACTAAACTCATAGATAAACTATTGACTATTGTTAAACAAAACCAACGTAGGGTAGGACTCATGTGTCCTACCGTTTGTCAGGAAAATTAATTTTAAATCGCACAGCGACACAAAGGCACGGCGCAAGATCAACTAATATGCTAGAGAAAACATCTTGACAAGGAGCACTCGATATATTATCGTGTACACGAGTTTATACTAAACAAAGATGTGTGATGAAAATACAAAAGAAAGTATCAACATGGGGCAATGGTTTAGGGCTTAGACTAGACTCCAAAATGTCAAAAGAATTGAATGTAAAGGCAGGCGATGAAGTTTTCTACGACATTAAGGATGGAGTGTTGACAATTGTGCCAATAAAAAGAAAAAAGGTTATAACAGAGGATTATTTAATTGCTGGACTTAATGAACAAAGCTGTCATTCTGATTTAATACCCAGTCTTTTACCAAGTGAGTATGAAGTTTAATGTATATCCCTGATAGGGGTGATATTGTTTGGCTTGATTCTGAGCCAACCAAAGGCAAAGAAATTGGCAAGTACAGACCTGCATTGGTTTATTCTAGTAAAGATTACAATAGGGTAACGTCATTAATGATTTGTTCGCCAATTAGTACCAGTATTAGAAATACGCCTAGTGAGGTTGGTATTGATAATTTAGACAATCCTAGCGTTGTTGTAACCAATATAGTTTTGACTATGTCATGGAAAGAAAGAGGTATTAAATATGAATCTAAAATAAGCCAAGAAAAATACGATGAAACCCTTGCAAATTTACTTCCTCTCATAACAGGAAAACCCTATTAAAATGACAACTCAATATTTCACTAACTGCGTTAGTGACAGTGAACACAAGGATGCAAACAAAATCCCTTTCAAATTAAACCATGTAGCTACGCGATTTATTGCGTCTTTGTTTAAATACCATAAACCCTAAAAATGCACGCGATAAATCGCGCACCTACAAACTTAAAACAAAAACACATCGGA
>CAZLZZ010000090.1:0-13296 GCA_964564165.1 uncultured Alcanivoracaceae bacterium
GATTTCAGCAAAATTATGCGTGTTTGGCCCAACCAAAACAGGCAAGTTGAACACAGCTGCTTCTAGAACGTTCTGGACACCAATATTGGCGATAGAGACACCGACAAAGGCGATATCTGATGCGGCATAAAACTCTAGCATTTCTCCCATGGTATCAACAACAAACACATCTGCATTGATGTCATACAAACCACAGACACTTCTTAGTTGCGTGTTAAACCCTTTTTGGATGCAAGCTTGAGTAGTTGTTTGAAATCGTTCTGGATGCCTAGGAACAATGATTAATAATAATTTGGGGTATTTATGTTTTAAAAAGTCATAGGCATCCAGAATCTCTTTTTCGTCTGCTTGGTGAGTGCTGGCAGCAATCCAAATTAAATTATTTTTTGCACAATGTTTGCGTATTTCAAGCCCTTTTTTTATGATGTCATCTTCAATAATAATATCAAATTTCAGGCTTCCAACCACATAAATTTTATCGGCATCACAACCCAGTCGAATCATTCTTTGGGCATCGGTTTTGGTTTGTGCGGCAACAAACTTAGTGTTGTTTACTGCCGTGGTTGCCAGAGATTGCACCCATTTATAACCTTTGAGCGATAATTCGGACAAACGGGCATTGGCAACAACAATAGGAATGCCACGTTTTTTACAAAATCTAAACAGATTGGGCCAAATTTCGGTTTCCATTACAACGGCTAAATCAGGTTTGATCTTTTTTAAAAATCGATTCACCGCCCCTGATAAATCGTAAGGCAAGTACAAGTGAAACACTGAATTGCCGAATATTTGTTGCACCCGATCCGATCCCGTTGGTGTGACCGTGGTAATAACAAAATCATGCTCGGTGTATTTTTCCATTAGTGCTTTAATCAAAGGAATCGCAGCATTTACCTCGCCAACTGAAACGGCATGAATTAATATGGATTTTTTGAATCTTGGATTGGGGAAAACACCGAATCTTTCTCTCCACCGACGAAAATAAGCAGGTGCCTTTATGCCTCGACTTGCTAGGCGAAACAATACAACAGGCGTTAGCAGAAATGTGGCTATTGAATATAAGCGGCTTTTAATTTCTAAGTTCAAAATAATTTATCTGATGGTTCGCAGGGTATGCGCATCACGAATGATACTTGCTTGTTTTTCTTTTCCAGTTGGCGCATCAACATAAAAGCCTATTTTATCATTAAATGTCTGTTGGATACGTTTTATTGAATTCAAGTCTGCTTGTTTTGAAATATTTGCACTGGTTGAAACCAAGGGACCATCTAATTCATTACACAGCAACTTAACTGTGGGATGATTGCTGACGCGAATGGCAATGCTTTTGTATTGACCAGAAATCCATGATGGGACAAATTTTGATTTAGGGAATATCCAAGTAGCATGACCCGGCCAAGTTTTTAAAGCTCGCGCCAAGTCATTGGCATCTTGGGGCTGAATTAAGGGCAGTATTTGTCGAACATTGGATGCGATTAATATCAACCCTTGTTCAACTCGGCGTTCCTTTAGTGCCAACAGTTTCATCACCGCTTGCTCATTGAAAGGATCACACCCTAGCCCAAACACGGCTTCGGTTGGATAGGCAATAATCCCACCAGCTTTAATTACCGCCGTGGCTTGATTGAGCTGCTCTGTATTAAACATTATTTACTTTTGGTTTACTTTTGGCTAACTTTCTTTTTTGTTTTTTTCTTGCTGGCCTTTTTTTTGTTTACTTTTTTCTTCGTTGTTTTCTTGGTTGTTTTTTTAGACGCTTTCTTTTTGGCTGTCTTTTTTTTGGTTATCTTTTTCTTAGTCTTCTTCTTGAAACGGGACTTCTTATCTGGAGCATTCGCCAAAATTTCAATGCAATCTTCATGGCTTAGAGTTTTAGGGTCTGTTCCTTTAACAATTTTACCATTTTTGTTACCGTCAGTAACATAAGGCCCCCAGCGACCGTTTAATATCTGAATTCCATCATCGAATGTTTCAATAATCCTGTTGGCATCGGCAATTTTCTTTTCTGTTATGATTTCAAGTGCCAGTTCGAGGCTAATGTCATAGGGCGTTACTTCTACATCTTTTTTAATGGAAACAAATTTTGACCCATATTTAACGTAAGGGCCAAAACGACCAATACTTGTGGAGACCTTTTCACCTTCTGGTGTTTCCCCTAAATCTCGGGGCAGTTTAAACAATTCCATTGCCTCTTCAAAGGTAATTTTATCGAGTTTTTGCCCTGGCAACAAACCTGCAAATTGCGGTTTGTCTTCATCATCACGGTGACCAATTTGTACAAACGAACCATATTTTCCGACACGTGCGGTAACGGGTTTTCCTGTTTTTGGATCCTCGCCAAGTATGCGTTGATATTGTGCTTCTTCACGACTGACCGATTCTTCTTTTTCATCAATGAGTTTTTTGAATGGATCCCAGAATTTGCGCATCAATGGCACCCATTCCTTTTCACCACGAGAAACGGCATCTAGTGAATCTTCAAGACGCGCGGTAAAGTCATAATCTACATAGTCTGCAAAGTGTTTTTGTAAGAAACGCGCCACCACTTTTCCTATGTCGGTTGGTGTAAAACGCTTTTGTTCTAGTTCAACATAGTCACGATTCAATAATGTGCTAATAATCGAAGCATAGGTAGACGGTCTTCCTATTCCATATTCTTCTAATGCCTTAACCAAACTGGCTTCAGAAAATCTGGGAGGAGGTTCGGTAAAGTGTTGTCTTCCTGCAATATCAATGACTTTCGAAGTATCGCCTTCTGCCAACCTTGGCAGTACATTTTTGTTTTGTTTTTTCTCATCATCCTTGCCTTCTTCATACACTGCCAAAAAGCCTTTGCGAATAACCGTTGAACCCGTTGCTCTTAAAATATGAGAGTCACCAAATTCATAATCCGCAGAAACGGTGCCAATTAAAGCATCAATCATTTGTGAGGCAAGCGCTCTTTTCCAAATCAAATCATACAATCGAAACTGATCATTATCCAGTGACGACTTTATGTTCTTGGGCACCAGTGATGCATCAACTGGGCGTACTGCTTCATGCGCCTCTTGCGCGTTTTTTGATTTGCCTTTGTAAAAATTGGGCTCTTCAGGAACCAAGTCACTGCCAAAATTTTGAGCAATGGTTTCTCGGATATTAGATAGCGCATCTTTTGAAAGTATCACGGAATCTGTTCGCATATAGGTGATTAAACCTTGAGCGGGTCCATCTACTGCAATTCCTTCATACAGTTGCTGAGCAATTTGCATGGTTTTTCGTGTTGTAAAACCCAATTTTCTAGCGGCTTCCTGTTGCAATGTAGAGGTAATAAATGGTGCGGCAGGACGACGCTTTCGTTGTTTCTCAGTGAGCTTGGTTACAGTTAATGTGTCACCAGATTGAGACTTTAATTTCTTTAATGCCTCGTCAACTTGTTTGCCATTGTTTAAATCAAACTTCTTAAGTTTATTGCCATCGTATTGGATTAGATTGGCAGTAAATTCAAAATTATCTTTTTGTAGGGGTGTTGAAATTGTCCAATATTCTTTCGGATCAAAGGCATCAATCTCAGCCTCGCGGTTAACAATCATACTCAGTGCTGGTGATTGCACACGACCAGCAGACAATCCACGACGCACTTTCTTCCACAGCAGCGGTGAAAGATTAAAGCCAACCAAATAGTCTAATGCTCGACGGGCTTGTTGAGCGTCTACTAAGTCGGTTGATAGTTCCCTTGGATTTGCTACCGCTGATTGAATAGCTGACTGGGTGATTTCACTAAAAACCACACGCAAGACTTTTTTGCCTTTTAATACTTTACGGGCTTTTAATATTTCTTGCACATGCCAAGATATCGCTTCCCCTTCTCTATCCAAATCGGTCGCCAGATAGATGGTGTCGGCCTTTTTAGCTTCTCGAACTATGGCATCGATGTGTTTTTTGTTTCTGTCGACTTCAACATAAGTCATTTCAAAGTTGTTATCGGTGTCGATAGCGCCTGTTTTTGGCAACAAATCTCGGATGTGACCGTAGGATGCCAAAACTTTGTAGTCTTTGCCTAAGTATTTTTCAATCGTTTTTGATTTTGCCGGTGATTCGACAATTAATAAATTTTTTGCCATATTTAATGTTCGTAAAAGTCGTCTGTTTCAAATATAAGTTCTTCTAAATGCGCCAATGCTTGTTGTTGGTCGGGTTGAGAGAAAAGTACCAACAATGCTAACCATTGTAGTTCGTCGATATCTATGTGATTGATTTTTAAATTCATCACTGCATTTATTAATATTTCTCTTTGTATACTGTCTAAAATTTCGGAGCTATTTAAGTAATAAATAAAATCCCTACATTCCGTGTCTAATTTTAACTGTTCAGAATCGGTAAACACCCTATAACTGTCTGAGTCGATTTGAATAGCTTGAAATGTGATTACATCTTCTTGCAAATCTTCTAACCATGTGAAAGCATTATTTATTGCTTTTGAAGAAAACCCAGCTTGGGTTAAACCTTGTTGGATTTGACCTTCATCCAATTGGTCACTGTCATTTTCATAAATGTAGTTTTCAAATAAATAAAGTAATAATTCAACAATGTTTTCATTCATATGCGTATATATTGCGCTCCGGGCAATGCTTGTATTTTATCTTCCAACTCTAGTATCAATAGCGTTGATGCCACTTCTTGAGTGGTCAACCCTGATTTTGAAATTATCTCATCAATGGATGTTGAATCGTACATAATAAAGTTAAGCAACCCATCATGTTCGTTTTCACCGCCCTTAATATAAGACTTATTTCCCGTTTGTACAGTTTTATTTTCAAGGGAGGACAGTTTTTCTTGGATTTTTAGTGATAATGATTGTGCAAGAGGCGTTAACTCTTCCAAAATTTCTTCAGCGGATTCAACCAATTTCGCCCCTTGTTTGATAAGTAAATGACAGCCTTTTGCTAATGGACTGTGAATTGAACCAGGAATTGCCATAACTGGACGATTGATTTCCATGGTTTGTCTTGCTGTTATTAATGTACCACTTTGAATGCCCGCTTCAATCACCAGTGTTCCTAAACTTAATCCGCAAATTATGCGGTTTCTTCTGGGGAAATTATGCGCGTTGGGTTTTGTACCTACTGGGAATTCTGAAATCAACACACCATTTTCTGCGATAGAATGGGCTAATTTTTTATGTTTGGCAGGATAAACCACATCCAGTCCAGTGCCCATAACCGCTACTGTTTTTCCGCCCGCTTCTATAGCTGCCTTATGTGCTTTACCATCAACGCCCAGCGCCATTCCGCTGGTAATGGTTAAACCGCTTTTAGCCAGGTTATAGCAAAATGCATGGGTGTTTTTTAACCCGACAGGGCTAGCGTTTCTACTACCAACAACAGCCAATTGTGGTTGCAATAAACAATCTGGATCTCCAGTGACATACAACAAAGGCGGTGGAGAGTCGGTTAGTTTTAATAAAGGTGGATATAAATCATTGTCAATGGTGATGATAGAGTTGTTGGGTTTTTCTAACCAAATCAAATCCTTTTTTATGTGCGCGAAGTCGGGGGTTTTTAATAACTGTTGCACAGATCCAGGGAGTTTTAATTCAGGTGGGTAGTTGCTTTGTGAAAAAATTGCCTCAGCGGATTCAAAATGATTCAACAACCCGGAAATCCTTTTGTAACCTAATCCTTTTGTATGAACCAATAAAAGCCAAGCCTGGGTGTATTCCACTTTAATAGTCAAATTCCGATAACGAAACGCATTTCACTATCTGGATTTGAGTTGTTCAATATTCAAGGTGCTCTAGCAAAATCTAACAACTTAACAGGCCGATTGCCATCAACAATCAACGCGTAAGAAATATGATCAAACGCTTTAAAAACCATGATGTTGGCCAAATACTCTTCTGGTAAAGTTACTTTCGCCTTTGATGGCCTGAAAAATGTTTTTAAATCATTTTTAGGGTGCATTACTTCATCTCTAATAACCTTTTCGGGTCGATATACTTCAAATACATCTCCTGTGGTTATGCCGTCATTTAATCCTCGACTGATTGCAACAATTTGATTCTTGCCCGCAGAAAAATTGGCATTGTTTAATGCTACAATTCTTATATTGTTATCAGTTGTGGTCGCACCTTTGGGCTGAAAATAGGCATCAAACCTAACATCGTTGACCGGTAGTAATAAATCGCCTTCGCTAATTTCAATGATGCTGTTTCTGATTGTTAAGGTTGTTATTTCACCAGCTGTAATTGTCCTTGAAACTGTGGCTATTCCAATATCCATCACCTCATAACCCAAAACATCGACATTTTTCCAATAGGTTCTATCAATATAGCTTTTCCAGAAACGGGTCATATAGGCCATTCCTGTGTGGCGACTGGTTTTTGTCCACTCCATTGATTCTGTTCTGCGGTCTTTGTAGGCAGAAGACCCCCAAGGATAATTGACTGGAACATCGCGGTAGGTTAACGATGGTCTTACAATAGCAAAAACATCGCCTTGTTTCGCATCTAAGTTTCTTGCATAAATATCATTCAGTTCTGAGCCCTTTATGTGCCCTTCTTCTATAGAAACCACGTAAGGCGCATCATTGATTTGTTCTTCGGTTAGTATCCTTAGCTTCCTTAAGAAGGGTTCAATATCGGCCAGAGGAATAGTAGGAATCGCCTGATTGTGATCGATGATTCTGCCTTTTGGCGTAAGTTTCACGGTGGGATGACCTCTAGATAACTGCAATGTTGGCTTTCCATCAACGTAAACCAATGAGATAATATCGCCAGGATAAATCAGGTGAGGGTTGTCTATCTGTGGATTAGCATGCCAAATTTCAGGCCATACCCAGGGAGATTTTAAAAACCTTGCGGAAATATCCCACAACGTATCACCTTTTACCACTGTATAGGTGTTTGGGTGAGTTGGGTTTAACTCGATTTTTGCATTAACTGCAAAGGCTATGACAAATAGTCCAATTAAAAGTAAATGTAGTTTTTTAAGCATTTCCGACAAATCCTTGATTTTGTTAGTGTTTAGTTTAGCCAAACTATACCTTAAATTAAACCAAAAAACGTGATTCAAGTGGCATATTTTGAAAAAAACCCTGATTTTGTGAAATTAAACATGGGTTTTTTCGCCTATTGTCTTTAATTATTTAAGCCTAATATTATAATAGAGGTATGTTCATAACTATGGACGGATGGGATGGAGATGCACATTGAGCTAGGTTTTTTTATAAAAATTAAACCAATAGTTGTTCTACAGGTTGGTTTTTATAAAAAAACCTAGCCAATAGAGCTTTATTTTCACAATCAACATTTATATGGAAAAACAGCTAGCGAGCTACATTCCCACCGTTTTTAGTTATGAATATACCTCTAGTAAAGAATTAGAATTTTAAAATGACAATATTAAACATATTAACTCTGCCTGACAAACGACTAAAAACAGTAGCAAAACCTGTAGAAAAGTTTGATGCACAATTAAAAACTTTTGTAGCAGATATGCTTGAAACCATGTATGAAGCTCCTGGAATCGGTTTGGCTGCAACCCAAGTGGATGTACATCAACAAATTGTTGTGCTTGATGTATCTGAAGAAAAAGATCAGCCCCTGTGTTTGATCAACCCAAAAATCACCAAAAAAGAAGGCCAGCAAATTCACGAAGAGGGGTGTTTATCAATTCCTGAAATCTATGCTAAAGTAAAAAGAGCCAGTTACATTGAAGTAGAAGCACAAAACGAGAAGGGCGAAAACATCTCTTTGCAAGCCGAAGAATTATTGGCGGTGTGTATTCAACACGAACTAGACCACTTAAAAGGCATTGTGTTTTTGGACCATTTATCTGTGTTAAAAAGAAAGATGGCATTGAAAAAATTAGAAAAAGCGAGCGAATAACGTGATAGAACTGTATACCGCATCTACCCCCAATGGCTGGAAGGCCTCAATAATGCTAGAAGAAACGGGGCTTGAATACAAAGTTATTCCCATTAATTTAACCGATGGAGAACAAAAGAAGCCCGGTTTTTTAAAAATGAACCCCAATGGTAAAATTCCTGTAATCAGAGATATTAAAACAGGACAAGTGGTATTTGAAAGCGGCGCCATCTTGCTTTACTTGGCAGAAAAAAATCGACAGTTATATCCACAAGAAAAGAAATATGAAATTTTACAATGACTGATGTTTCAAATGGGTGGCATCGGGCCTATGATGGGCCAGGCCAATGTGTTTTACCGTTATTTTCCTGAGAAAATCCCTGCTGTAATCGAAAGATATCACAATGAAGTAAAGCGCTTGTTTGGCGTATTGGACAAACATTTGAGCACACAAGATTATTTGGTCGGTGAATATTCCATTGCCGATATTGCCAACTGGAGCTGGGTACACATTGCTTTTTGGGCAGGTGTTGAATTAGAAGAATTTAAACACCTTAAACAATGGGTGGATAGAATCGCACTAAGAAAAGCGGTTCAAGTTGGCATAGAAACTCCCAACAAACTAAGCCAAGAAGCGATGAAAAAAGCAGGGCAAAAATTAATTAAATAGTCCTGTTTTTTGACTCGTACCAATTACAAATATAACTCCAGGCTTGTTCGGCTGTTTCTACAATTTGAAACAAGTCTAAATCCTCAGGGTTAATCACCCCTTCTTCTGCTAAAAATTCAAAATTAACCGCATTTTCCCAATAGTTCTTACCCACCAAAACAATCGGAATGGGTTTGATGGTTTTGGTTTGAATCACTGTTAATGCTTCAAACAGTTCATCAAAAGTGCCAAAACCGCCAGGAAATGCCACCAAAGCACGGGCGCGGTGCATAAAATGCAATTTCCGCAAGGCAAAATAACGAAAACTAAAACACAACTCTGGTGTAATGTAAGGGTTGGGAAATTGTTCAAAAGGCAAATCAATATTCAGACCAATACTCTCTTCGCCTTCATCAAAGGCCCCTTTATTGGCAGCCTCCATTACACCAGGGCCGCCGCCTGTCATAATATGAATAGGGGTTTTGGCTTGAGCTTTGCTGTATTTTGCTACCATAGATGCAAAATCAACCGCTTGTTGGTAGTATTTAACCTTGTCCAAAACCTTTTGGGCCGCTCTTAACTTAAACTGCAATTGCACATTGTCTTTGTCCTTAACCAAGGCCTCTTTAGCCGCTGTATATTTCATGTCAGCTCTTTTTTGTTGGATAACACGTGTGCCACCAAAGACCACAATGGTTTTCTTGATGTTCTTCTTTTCCAGCACACTCTGCACTTTCAAATATTCCATTTGTAAGCGCATAGGCCTGGCAATCTCACTGTTGATAAAACCACCATCATGATCGGCTCGCTGATAACTGTCTGAGTCTATAATGGCCAAAATTTGTTTTACTTCAGCATCGCTGGCATCGTAGTACTGTTTAATGGTATCGGCTAATTTTGTCATCGTTTAAGGGCTTTGTTTATAAAGGCAGTTATTTTATGTCATAAAAACAAAATTAGGTATCTAACTCTAATTTTGATGATTAAAATCAACGAAACAACCTTTCATAACCAAGAGAATTTCAATGCAGCTAACTGTAGAACAATTATTTGATCATTTGTGGCAACAGTATATTCAACTCAATCCCCAAGCCAATAAAATTCAAAAATTATTACAATCCCGTGGTGAAACGGTCATCAATGACCACATCGCATTGCGAACTTTTAATACAGAAAAACTGGGCATTATGAATATTGCCAGTCCATTTTTGGATTTGGGTTATGAAATTGTCGCAGACTACGATTTTGCCAAGAAAAAGCTCAATGCTGTCCATCTTGAACACGGGACAAATATCAATCACCCGAAGGTATTTATCTCAGAATTAAGAACCGAATTGTTTTCAGAAAGCTTACAAAGCATTGTTGCAGAAATTGATAATCAAATTGACCCTGCCAATGTGATGGATACTTCTTTTATAACATCTGGACGAACGTGGAATCTGACTTTTGAACAGTATATTCAATTGCTTCGAGAAAGTGAATACGCCGCATGGACCGCAACTTTTGGCTACCGAGCCAATCACTTTACCCTTTCCTTAAACCATTTAACCACTTTCTTTAATCTTCAAGATTTGAATAAATTTTTGTTGACCCAAGGTTTTGTTTTAAATGAATCCTCTGGACTCATCAAAGGTACACCCGAACAGCTTTTAGAACAATCCTCTACCATGGCCGCACCTGTTAATGTAGAATTCGACCACTCAACTCAACCCATACCTGGTTGCTTTTATGAATTTGCTAAACGTTATCCCATACCAGAAACTGGTAGGCTGTACCAAGGGTTTATCGCTGCTTCTGCCGATAAGATATTTGAGAGTACCAATAACTAACTAAACACCAGTAGATGTGGATATTGTTTTTGTGGAAGCAAGGTCTGTTGTTGTTACAAAAACCTCTCTTACTCCAGCCGCAAAATACTGTCATGCAATCCATCTAAGATGCGTGTATCGTGGCTGACGATCAGCACACACTTTTCTTTTTTGGCTTTGTGCAACCACAGTCTAAATTGTTCGGTTGTGACTTTATCTAATCCATTAAAAGGTTCATCCAATAAAACCACTTGAGGGTTGTCAATAAACACACTGCATAAAGTAAACTTTCTGCGTGTGCCAAACGACATTTTTGAAAAGGCAATGTCTTTAAATTGTGTGAGGTTTATAGCGTCCATGAATGCAAAAAGTTCGCTGGGTAAATTTACCCGTTTAATTTTTGCTAACTGTAATCCTGTCATGAATGGATATACATCGGGTTTATCCGCTACAAAACAAAGTTGCGATCGGGCTTTCAATGGGTTGTGACTTTAAATCAAAGCCCATGATTTCGACAACGCTGCTTTCAATAGGTACGATGCCACAAAGGCTTGTTATTGCACTTAAAGTATTGTACAAATGAATGTAGCATTTAACCTAAATAAAGCCATAAAAAAGAAGTAATTAACTAATTGGGCACAGGCATTAAGTTATCCGTGCTTATAGATTGTTTTTTATAAGGATGTCAAAATCAATTTCATCACCATTTTTTGGAATCAACGAAAAAAAACCTTCACCAGATTTATAATACCAAATGGAGTGCGTTTTGTTTGGTTCTGATGTTAAAATTTGAATCCCGCCTGGAGCTTTCCCTTTTTCCCAAAAATTCATAAATTTATTAGTAGCATTGATTTGCAAGTCTTCCGTGCTTGCGTACGAGACGTATTTACACTTTTCCCAGTGCATAGCAGGGTAATAATAACCTTTGTGCAATGTTGTGTATCGGGAATCACTATCATTAAAGATTTTAATCTCTTTATTTACTCTTATGAGAGTGTCCATTGGGCTTACACCATTAATCCAGAATTCACATTTAGTATTTTTATTTAAAGGTCCTACAAAACTACATCCGTTAAGAAATATTAAAAAAAAATAAGTTGGAAATGTTTCATTTTTATTCGATATTTGAATTGAAATCATCTTAACCTTTTGATTATAAAATGACAATTATATTTTGATGATTGTATAAAATTTCCTACAATCATTTAGAAAAGAAACAAACAGGAAGAAACAAACAGGAGCACTCATATTGTTTATTCAATAATAAAAGCAATTTAGGCTTAGGTTTAGATTCTTACAAAAACCCCACTTACTCTAACCGCAAAACACTGTCATGCAATCCATCTAAGATGTGTGTGTCGTGGCTGACGACCAGCACACATTTTTCTTTTTTGGCTTTGTGCAACCACAGTCTAAATTGCTCGGTCGTAGCTTTATCTAACCCATTAAAAGGCTCATCCAGTAAAATCACTTTAGGGTTACCAATAAACACACTGCATAAAGTAAACTTTCTGCGTGTGCCAAACGACATTTTTGAAAAGGCAATGTCTTTAAATTGTGTGAGGTTTATAGCATCCATAAATGTAAAAAGTTCACTGGACAAATTAACCTGTTTAATTTTTGCTATTAAGGTTAAAAACTGTAAACCAGTCATGAATGGATATACATCGGGTTTATCGGCTACAAAACAAAGTTGCGATTTGGCTTTAATGGGTTGTGACTTTAAATCAAAGCCCATGATTTCGACAACGCTGCTTTCAATAGGTACGATGCCACAAAGACTTTTTAACAATGAGCTTTTGCCTGAGCCATTGAATCCCTGAATCCAGTGTATTCCTTGGCTAAAGCAGGCATTAAAATTATTCAAAACCAGTAAATCATCGTATTTAATGGTGAGGTTGTTGATGGTGACATTTTTCATGATAAGTTATACAGGGTTATTGCCGTAATAATAAATAGCGTTACAAAAGTAATGAAAGTTTGTTTTTTAATAACGAAAAGACGAATCGGATAGCAGACAATCAACAATAACAAATGATAAACTAAAGCGATAAGTAGGGTTTGGTACTTAGCGATGCTTGATAGGCTTATTGCCCAAATATAGAAACATCCATGTAACGCGACTGTTAATATTAAAACAACCAATAGATCTCGAAAGACCCAAAAATGCTTTTTAATAGGCAAACTATCAAACCAAGGTTTCATGCTGTTTCTTTGATCAAAAAAGCTCACATAAAAACCACTCATAAAATAAGCAAGTATCGCCTCTAGTACAAGATAATAAGGCAACAAATCATTGAGGTCATCAACCCAGTTATTAATGACCAAGGTAAAGCCAAACATTAATAACACAACAACAATTATCCGGAACAAACTGCTGGTTAACCCAGACTTGAAGAGTATTTGAAAATAAAAATTGTTGGATAAAAAAGAGGGTGTTAATAAACCTATCTTGAAACGGGGCATTAAATCTACATTCTCACTAAATAAATCACGCCAAACAAAAACAAACCATAGCAAAAAAACCAATACTATTTTATAAATATTATAAGGCAAATCTAACTGCAAAGTAAACACCATTCCAAGTCCGATAAGCAGTCCAACTTTTTTGTAAGAGGTATTAAATACGGATAAATATTGAATGCTTAATAACAACAATATTAAAAAGGTGTTGTGAAAAGCCGTTATTAAGTACTGTTCGCTATCAGCAGAAAGGTAAAAGTAACTGACCACAATAAAAGGCCATAAGAAATGATTGCCTAAGAGGAGCATTTTAACATTCATGCGCTTTTTATCTGATTCATGAATGGGCAAAGAGTTTTGAAAAAGAGCAAACTCCCCGCCACTTATGGCACTTCTTTGTGCTCGCGACCAAACAACAAATATAGCAATCAATAAATACAGCGATATTTGTTTGATGAAAAAAGAAACATCCGGTTGGCTAATTAGTGCAAAGGGCTTTGTGACAAATGAAATCAACAGATTAAAGTTTTCAC
>CAZLZZ010000091.1:0-13228 GCA_964564165.1 uncultured Alcanivoracaceae bacterium
TAGCAGTTGGAATCAGAATTTAATTGGGAATTTTGATTTTTCGGTCAACCACTAATTACCGCAAATCAAGCTTTAACCAGTGTCAGTGTTCAGCTAGGAGGAAATAACTGTGCTGTTTCTATTGTTTCAAATGACACTGTAGCCTGTATGGCGCCTGCAGGTGTAGGTGATACCGATGTTCAACTAACCTCAAATCGGGAGACTACCAATCTAAATACTAACGGACAAATAGTAAACTTCAGCTATAACATACCCACTATATTCTCTGTTACACCCAGTTCATTAAATCGTACTGGAGGTGAATTAATCACCATAAATGGAATAAATTTTAGCTTAGATGGCAGTGTTCTTGTTGGTAATAGTTTATGCCAAGTCCAAACCTACTCCAATACAACAATCAACTGTATGGCTCCTGCTGGCGGCGGTTCAAACTTAACAGTGAGTGTTACTCAAAATGGTGGAGGAACAGGGATGTTAGACAACGCACTTTCCTATGAAGTCTGTCCTGTGGGAACTTTCGATGACGGCACTGCATGTAATGCATGTGACCCAGGTAGGTTTCAAGATTTAGCAGGTCAAAATTCATGCAAAGCCTGTCCAATTGGGACATTTTCCAATAGTGCTAGAGCTGCAACTTGTATTAGCTGCCCTGTTGGTCGTGCTCAAAACCTAGAAGGACAAACACAATGCAATGTTTGTCCCGCTGGGAAATTTCAAGATTCCCCTGGGCAAGCCAGTTGTAACGACTGTAGCACAGGAACCTTTTCTAACACATCAAGTTCAGTACAATGTAACAGCTGTCTTCCAGGTACTTTTCAAGATTTAACTGGTCAAGCTTCATGTCTGGATTGCCAAACTGGTACTTTTAGTGATTTTACTGGTGCAGCAAGTTGCACTGCATGCCCGACAGGATCATTTCAAAGTCAGCCAGGATCAAGTACTTGCCTAACCTGTCCAGATCCTGCAACTGGACAAGCACAGTGTATCAATGGCACAGCCTGCGATATTCTATTTGGAATTAGCAAATCAGGGTTTGAATCAGGGCTGGAGCCTGTGACTCAATAGATATTCAGAAGGCAAAGCTATTTTCTGGCGACTGGAAATAATTTCTATTATTTCTTTCACTCTTTTACTAAAACCATTTTTCACAAAAGAGTCCATTTGTACCGACAGATTTCGTTTAAATTCTTCAACACCAACAACCGAGTTATTCAAATTATCAACACTGGCTTCAAATTTTACACCGCAGATGATTGAAAAAACCCATTCTATGGCTTGTGGCTTAATTTCAACTTTAAAAAACTCATCTTGTTGTTGTTGATTGCGGCCATCTTTGGCATACCAATAACCATAATCGTTTAACTTTCGGCGTTCAACACCTGCTACACACCAATGTGCTAGCTCATGTAAAGCACTGCGAATATGATCGTGTGAAAACTGGATTTCTGCTGGTTTGTTGTTTATTGCTGCTTTGTAGAATGGTTCATCGAACCCAGCAATCAGTTTCGTATTGTATTTATGAAGATACTGTTCATTAAGCAAGCGCAACAGTTCATCCAATTCAATCATTTTTATTTCGCCAATTCTTTTAAATCTTCAACTTTCTTAGCCATTAATTGTTGTCCAACAGCACTTGATTGATATATTACCTTAGATTTTTCTAATGCTGAGTTTAGAAAATTGAGGCCTTTATCAAATTTTCCACAATTAACAAACATTTCTCCAATCCATAATTCTGCATACATGCGACGCCAACCTTTGGCGGATTGTTTTTCTAATTCAGGGATAAGTTCATCTATCTGTTTTAAACCTTTTGTACATTTTTTTGGATTAGAACCATCTTCAATGGTGATGGCTACAGCAATTATTTTGTTGTAGAGGTTGCCTCTTTTGTGCAGGGTATATTGCTCAATGATGTTTGGCATCATGTCTCTGGCTTGTTGATATTTTCCCAGTTTAACCAATAGTCTGGCTAAATTGGCTTGTGAGGAAGCTATGTTAAAAACATCATCTGGATTGAGTCTTTTTTTCGATTCAATGGATTGTTTATACAGTTTTGTTGCTGCAGGATATTTGCCCATGTCTTCATATAAATATGCCAAATTATTGATGCCATTGGCATAAGTTATGCTGTCGCTACCGTATATATTATGTAATATTTCATTGGATTGTAAATAATCCGATTCTGCCAATTCAAACTCACCTAAATCATGGTGGAATATACCTTTGATAGCCAAAACATTAGCATAACGCTGATGTTTTTTTGAATAGAGCCTGTCTGCCAATAGCAATGATTCATCAATGGTCAATCTTGCCTGCGTATAATCCTTAACACGAATGAGCTGATGAACCTTAGAAACTAATCTAGATTGATAGATGGGATGATTGTATCCAACACTGGATTTGGCAAAGTCTAATGATTTTTGATGGTATTGCAATGACCGCATTTTATCTTTATTTTTCAGTGAAATGGCCAACTCATGATACAAGCGCCCGAAAATTTCATCATCCTTGATATTTTCAGCCTTTAGTAATTGTAATGTATCAGACAGTAATTGTCTTGAGCCATCAGAATCACCACCTTCATGCATCAATGTCGCTTTTCTCATTTGGTGCCATGCAACCACTTTGGGATTAGAGACTTGTGGTATCAAGACATCTGCCTTGGACATGAGGTTCTTGGCTTTTTGCGTATCACCCAACCTTGTCGCGTAAATGGCTTGTTGCCCCAGTGATTTGACTTGCCCTTCTGAATCATTTAATTTTACATAAATGTTTACAGATTTTTGATAATGTTCTATGGCTTTTTCATTGTTACCAATATTGTGTTGAATAACAGCTAAGGTATCGTACATCTTGGCTTTTAATGGCAATTGGTCATTGAATTCGTATTCAATCTGTCTTTCGCCCATGGCTAAGACATCTGCCAACTTGGTTTCCTTACCATTAACCCCCAATGGTGAAGCGCCTTTGAGAATATTAATCAAGAAATCTGATGTTTCATTAGCAATATCTCTTTGATTTTTGATTTCTAAATTGGTTTGGTACATATAGATTGGCAATGCAATGAAAAATGCCATGATAATTATGGCAAAAACCGAGGCGATTCTATTGCGTATAAGCAATTTATGAAATTTATAGCCCAAACTATCGCCACTGGCAAGTAAAGGCTTGGATGACAAATAATTTTGAATGTCGGTGACCAGTTCTTTAACCGTGGCATAACGCCTGGCGGGTTCTTTGCGAATCGCCATCATAACCAAATTATCTAAGTCTCCTTGCAGTTGTTTTGGAGTGAAATCCAATCCTTTGTCTGCGGTGGTTTTGCTGGGTACAACAGGAGTGATATCGGTGATACTGCGCACCATATCAGCCGGTGATTCGGTGGTGTGGTCTTGGGCTTGTTTGCAGGTTAATAATTCGTACAGAATTAATCCCAAAGCATAAATATCCGAAGCCGTAGAAACCGGTTGACCATTGATTTGCTCAGGGCTAGAATAAGCAAAAGTCATCATTATTTCACTCTTGGTGTTGGTGACATCGGCTTCTAAGCTCTTGGCAATGCCAAAATCAAGTAATTTTACTGTACCATCATTGGTGACAATAATATTTGATGGCTTTATGTCGCGATGAATAATGCCATTGCTGTGAGCAAAACTAACGGCCTGGCACACCTGGCTAAAGCAAAGTAAATAATCTTCGATACTGGATAAGTTTTTTCGAGCATAATCAATAATAGAAAGCCCATCAATCCATTCCAAAATCATATACACCCGATTATTTTGATAGGTTCCACCACCAATTAAGTGGGCAATATTGGCATGACGCAAAGATGCCAGTAATTCGCGTTCGGTTTGGAATCGTGACAATTCACGTTGATTGTGCGACAGTTTGATAAATTTAATAGCTACTTGATGACTGAATTCCTCATCATTTCGTTGTGCCAACCAGACTTCGCCCTGACCGCCTGCACCAATGGGTTTAATCAACTTGTATTGGTCAATTATATCGCCAGCTTTCAAAGTTTCTTCGGACAAACTTAAGTCAATGGTTTTTTTAATTGTGCCAGTTAAAGGTGAAGCACCGTTATCTTGAAAGTTAAGCAAGCTGACGACCATTTCTTTGACTTTGTCTGAAGTATCACTTTTATCAATAATAATTTTTTGTTGTTTAGGGTCTACATCAGCACATTGGTTAAATAAGTCTTTGACCAATTGATTGAATTGTTTGCCATTCATTGTTTATTGCTCATTAATATACCTATTGATAAAAGCACGACCAAATTTTATATCGCGCTCCAATGTAGCCAGTGAAACACCCAAGTATTTGGCTGCTTTTACTTGAGGTAAATTAGCAAAATAGATCAAGTCAATCGCCTGGGCACTGCGTTCATCGAATTGATTCAACTCATCAATCGCGGCACTTAATTGTGAAAAATCAGGGGCCACATCCATTAAACCCAATGAATCGGTATAATTAACAGCGGCTTTGCCCGCATTGTTTTTAGCACTTTGTTTAGAACGACCATAATCAATCAACACCATTCTCATTTGTTTGGCAAGAGTGCGGAAATAATGTCTCTCATCATTAACCGACAATTTTGAATCGGATATTTTTAAATAAGCCTCATGCACCAAATCCGTTGGTGAAAGCGTGTGATTATTGCGTTCCTTAATCATCAGACTGTGTGCCAAGTTTCGTAACTGTTGGTAGATGGCTTGGTTTAAATCATTGTCGGTTTGTTGGTTTTTGCTAGTTTGATTGTTTGTTTTGGGCATGGTTAATGATTCTATTCTATTCTAATACTAATTAAAATCAAATGCGTGGATTTAATAAGTTATTTGATACCCCAGTGGGATGTGTGCTTTAGTGCACTTTTCAAAAAAGTTGACTAAAGTCAACAACACAGTATGAGCTTTATTTGAAGCTCCAGTGGGTAGTAGGCTTTAGCTTGCTTCTCAGTTAAGATAATTGTATTTAAAAATTTGATTCATATCTTCCCACCCACACCTTTAAACTTCTCAACAAAAGTAGCAATTTTTTGAAAAACACTTTGTTTTTTAGTTAAGTATTGCGGATTAAGAGGGCTCATTTTGGGAAGGATTGAATTGAGTTCTGTACCATTTTCACTGGCATACTCACGCTTTAACGATGTTGTGATATACCGCTTAGCCGCTTGGGCATTCAGGTTTTCAGTGCTAATCAATTCTTCTACTTCACGGAGTTGTTCAGCCTGAGCAAAGACAAAAAAAGCATCAATGATACTAGATTTATCAAGAATATCGTCCAAGTTTGTTTGGTTAATAAAATCAACCATTAAACTTTCTTTAGCGCGGTTGCCAAGGCTAGAACGAATTAAACGGCGCACTTCTTCAACCAATTCCGCTTTATTTTTTACCTTTTTATTGTGTTCAAAAATCAATGCCAAAATGTAATCCAGATTAATCTCTTGTGATTTAAGCAAATCTACCTCAAATACCACATCATCCCAATCAATGTTAGAGCTGTATTTTTCATTGGCTGCTTTTTCACGACGAAGCCAATCACGGATATCATTATAGGTTGAACGGTAATCTTGAATCGTGCGTTCGGTTGGTATCTTAATCGTTTGCATTTCGCTTAAGTCGTCATCGTTTAAATAGTGCTTGGCTTTAAACTCTTCTACTGCATCAGGGTCGGTCATATCTAAACTTTGCAAGCTTTTTAAACCAGCGAATTCATCGTAGTTTTGCAGCACATTCTCGACACGTAAATATTCACCAAATAATTTAGAGAAATCTTTTTTATCTTGTTCTCTAACAATTTCATCAGGATTGGGGAAACGTTGTTGTAATTCCTTCACCACTTCCAAATAACCACGACGTGCTTCACCTGTGGTTATATCGGTAAAGCCTTCCATGTATTCTTTATAACTTTTTTCTAACACCACGTTTTTGGTGTTTTTGTCGCCAAATAAAGTAATGGCATCAATGGTGGCTTTTTCTAAATCGCGAAAGGTGATGATATTGCCAAAGGTCTTGGTGGCATCATAAATGCGGTTAGTGCGTGAATAGGCTTGTATCAATCCATGGTAACGCAGGTTTTTATCGACAAACAAAGTGTTCAAAGTAGGCGCATCAAAGCCAGTTAAAAACATGCCAACGACTATGAGTAAATCAACTTCTTGATTTTTCACTCTTTTAGCAAGGTCGCGGTAATAGTTATGAAATGCTTTACTATCAACGCCATAATTGGTTTTAAACGTGGCATTATAATCATCTATTGCCGCACCTAAAAACTCTTTGGCACTGCTATCCATTGCAGAAGGTTCAAAACTTTCATCCGAAATCTCACCTATAGCATCTTGTTCTTCATTGGCAGTAAAAGAGAAGATGGTGGCAATTTTAAACGGCTTATTGCTGCCTTTATTAACTGTTTGTAATTTCTTAAACGATTCATAGTATAACTTAGCTGCATCTATACTACTCACGGCAAACATGGCATTAAAGCCTTTGCCGCCGGTAGATTTAACTATATTAGATGGCTCTCTATTTATATTTTTTCAGGTATATCTTCAAAATCAACAAATGCAAAAGTCTTGCCTCCTGCAAAAATTTTTAATGGTGCATTATCTTTATGCAACTCTTTCATTCGGCCAGCAGTAATCTTTGTTCCTTTTGTACGTATAAGAACTTCCCCCAACGGCTTCCATTCCACCTCAAAACCCACAAGCAGATTCTCCATAAAGCTTGATTTATTCATGGTTATCCTCCTCCTGACACCTCTCAGGCAGATCTAAGTTCATTCCGTCTTTGGCGTTGAGCGGGGAAACGATCTTTCTCCCCGTTTTGGCCTCCAGCTCTAAGCGGGCATTTCGAGCGACTTCACCACCTTGTTGCGCGGTTTGTTTATGTTCATGCAGGGTATCTGGAGTAGTTGCATCGGAAATTTCTTTAGTAGAGAGTTCAGCTAGCATGTTGAGCACCAGCTCTTTAATTGGTCATATTGTCGCGTAAATTTTCCTTCTTCAAGCCTTTGAATTTTTTGTATTCTTTTGCGGTTTTATCTGCCCAGGTTTTATAGATGATATCGGTGAGTGTGGCAAATTGGGTGCCTTCCTCCTGTCCGTGCTTTTTCCATTCATCGGTGAGTTCTTTACGAATTTCAATGGATTTTAGCCGCTGATTGATCCAATTGTTTGAATAACCCAGCTGTTTGTAGTCTTTCATCGCCTGTTCGATGGAAAGTTCTGGGTCTTGAATCTGGTCGATGCGTTCACTCGCCACCTGTGCTATCCACAATTTGAATGGCTCGGCCTTTGGCGACGGAATGGATTGAATTAAGCGGAAAAGTTGCTCGGTTGTCGCGCAGTCCGTTTTATACTTTTTGCCATCGGCGGCGGTCATTTTCAGTTGACTACAATTTGTAGCCAACTCACTGCCTTCTTTCTTGAGCCTGGTTTTAAGCACGCTCCAATATTTGCGGGGATTAGGGCTTCCAGTCAAAACAGAGACCACATCAACGATTGAAAAATACCACGCTTGCGTCTCATCATCCCAGAGCGAACGTATATTATTTTGGTCAAAAACATTTATCGCTTCTTTTTTTGTCATTTTACACCCTCAATCTCCGCAACGATGCTATCAATTTCACTGCGTAGTTGGTCAATCTTGGCTACTGTGGTTTTTAGCTCGGCATTGAGTTTGGTAATATCAATCACTTCTCGGGTGTCTTCGGGTTCTACATAACTACTTACTGATAGTTTATAGTCATTTGCGGCTATCTTATCGTGTTCTACAGATTGGGCAAAATATTCAACATCGTCTTTATTATCAAAAGTATGCATAATTTGCGCGATGTGATTGTTTTCACCAGAGTCGGTGAGCACATTGTTATTGGTTTCTTTTTTAAATAATTTACTTGCATCGATAAACTGGGTTTTGTTGTCGGTTTTGTGTTTGGAAAGCACCAAAATATTAACAGCTATGGAGGTACCAAAAAATAAGTTAGGTGCAAGCGAAATAACCGTTTCCACATAGTTGTTATCGACTAAATATTGGCGAATTTTCTTTTCTGCTCCGCTTCGGTAAAAAATACCAGGGAAGCAAACAATCGCGGCGCGGCCCTTGCTGGATAAATAACTCAGCGCGTGCAACACAAAAGCAAAGTCGGCTTTGGATTTGGGTGCTAACACGCCAGCGGGAGCAAAGCGATCATCGTTAATCAGGGTTGGGTCGTCGCTGCCAATCCATTTCAGCGAATAGGGAGGATTAGAGACAATGGCATCAAAGGGTTTGTCATCGCCAAAATGCGGGTCTAACAGGGTATTGCCCAGTTTGATATTGAACTTGTCGTAGTTGATGTTGTGCAAAAACATGTTCATGCGTGCAAGGTTGTAGGTGGTATGGTTAATTTCTTGACCAAAGAAACCCTCTTCAATGATATGATCATCAAAGTGTTTTTTGGCTTGCAATAATAACGAGCCAGAACCTGCGGCAGGGTCATATATTTTATTGACACTTTTTTGCTTGTGCATCGCCAGCTGTGCAATGAGTTTGGAGACACTTTGTGGGGTGAAAAACTCGCCGCCAGATTTACCTGCGTTGGCAGCATAGTTTGAAATTAAAAACTCATAGGCATCGCCAAACAGATCGATTTGATTATCCTGAAACTGACCAAAACTCAGTCCTGCCACACCTTTTAGCACCGCAGCTAAGCGGGTGTTTTTATCGACAACAGTATTGCCCAGACGATTGCTGGTGGTATCAAAATCGGCAAATAAGCCTTTTATATCGTCTTCGGACGCATAACCATTGGCAGAACTTTCAATAGCAGAAAATATTGTGGCTAAATCAGTATTCAGGTTTAGGTTATCGTTGGCACTTTTTGCAATCTTTACAAACAATTGGCTGGGGTAGATGAAGTAGCCTTTGGTTTTAATGGCGTCATCTTTAATCTCTGATGTAATAACATCGTCAGCTAAATCGGCATAATTAATGCTTTCATCACCGCCTTCAATGTAGCTGGCAAAGTTTTCGCTAGTAAAACGGTAGAACAAAGTACCCAATACATACTGCTTAAAATCCCAGCCATCTACAGAACCACGAACATCATTGGCAATTTGCCAAATTTGGCGTTGTAGTTCTGCTCGTTGTTGGGTACTTGTCATTATGGAATTCCTGTTTAAATATGTTTTAAAACAGCCATTATCTCATAAGCAATTTAGAATTATAACGAGAAAAGTCGTTTAAAAAACGACTGAGATCTTTGCATAATTATGATGGCGAGTAGTTTAATGATTTGAGTGCAGTCACTTTATGTCAAATTATAACAGACATGTACAACATATAATCATTAAGTTGATTCTTATTCAACGGTTTTATTGTTTGTACCAATAATTGACTCTGAAAATATTTAAGTCCCATATCTTTCAAGCGACCTTTTTACAATAAAAGGTTCAGCGACCTATTTGGTACTCACAACTTTTTGCATCACACATATAGACATATTTGCCAGGGACTTATGTCGACAAACCGATATAATATTTTTTCTGTAACTTCCCCCATTGCTTGAATGTGTAAGCTGCAATTTCTTTTATGTCGATCTCAGCAGATTTTGGAATTTTGATTCTCTTAAAGCTTTTCAAAAAAATTATCCAGCTCTTTAATTGAAGAAATTTCTGTCAGTTCACCACTATTAATGGCTTTATCACCCTTGCTAATAGCATGACGTAAATTTCTGAGTTTTAATAGGCGTTCTTCTTCAGTGCGTTTAAATAAGCGCAGGGCTTCGCGCACCACTTCACTGGCATTATTATAATCACCAGTTGCAGCATATTCTCGAACAAAATGTTCAAGTTGTGGGGTTAAACTAAAGTAACTATTTAGCGAGTTTAAACTCATTTATGTAAGTTGTTGATTTATAAGACTTTGAAAGCATGGATTCTTTCGGGAGTTTACATGGACGTATTTACGTGTCCTTATAAATCAATAACTTACAGCTAATTTTAAGAATACGCTAAATAGTTACAAACTAAAATTCATTGTGATTTTCCAAAAAAGTTTTAACCATTTTAATATTGATTATAATTAATGTCAATCTTTGCTATCAATGTTTGTTATCTCTAATTAATTAAAATCAAATGAGGGGTTTTGTGTTCAATCTCGCTTATTAACTTATATCTAATCATACAATTCAGGAGCACAATGAAAAAACATAGACTTTACAGTGAAATTTCTAAAATCATTTTATTCATCATTTTATTCATCATTTCAGCAAGCAGTCATGCGGCGATAATAACTGTCACGGCAAACCATGGCTCAATCGATAATGCTGATGGCGTCTGCTCAATATCAGAGGCCATTATCAATGCCAATGATGATGCACAAACCCACGGTGATTGTCCAACAGGTAGTGGTGTAGACACCATAAACTTGAGCCAAGATGTTACTTTATTTACCCAACTTGAATTTAATCCAAATCATGGTCGTACGGGTACTCCAGCATTAACATCAACCGTAATTATTGATGGTAAAGACTTTACTATACAACGTGATACTAGCCTGAATTGCAGTATTGACAATATAGATGAAATCACAGAATTTCGCATCCTTCGCATATCGAGCAGTGCCAACCTTTCTCTGCAAAACATTATTATCGCTAATGGTTGTGTAGATTCTGAAGTTGATGGTGATTCCAATTCAGATGGTGGAGGAATTTCCAATCAAGGTATTTTAAGTTTAGATAATGTTACATTCTTGCAAAACGAAGCCGTTTTTGGCGGTGCTATAGTTAATAATTTTCCAGGGACAATATTGATTAAAAACAGTTCTTTTTTAAGCAACCAAGCCATTGAAGGATCAGCAATTCAGAACTATACAGCTTTAGATAGCATTGAAAGTACGACATTTGCCTACAATGTTTCAACTTTTAGCGGAACAATTTTTAATACAGGTACCATTACTACCATACAAAATAGTACCTTTTCTAATAATGTGATGGGTGGCGAAGGAGCTATTTTCAATGAAGCCACTATCGGCTCTATTTTGAACTGTACTTTTTCAGGAAATTTCGCTGGCGGTGATGGTGCGGCCATTTCAAATGAAGATATTATCACCTCTTTAGAAAATTCACTGTTCCACAACAATGGCATAGAAGGATGTACTAATTCTGGGACATTTTCTGTGAGCGCAAACAACCTATCAGACAGTGATGATAATTTCTGCCCAGGTATAGCAACCAATTTAACCACCAATACTGTGGGTGTATTGGCCGATAATGGCGGAAAAACACTAACCCATGCTCTATTACAAGGTAGCGAAGCCATCAATGCTACAAGTGCAGGCACAACAAATGATCAACGCGGCTTTTTTTCAAATGGAGCTCGAGACATTGGTGCTTTTGAGTTTGAAGGCATTGATCCAAATGTTGTCTTTAATGATGGATTTGAATAATTCAAACACCAATCAGATAAGAATTTTTCAAACACACAAAATAAAACACAAAATTAAGAAAGGAAATAACAATGAAACTCTTAAAACTTAACTTGATAACAGCGCTATTAATCTTGGTTTTAACCGATGGTAATGCCGCAACAATCACAGTAACTGCAAACCATGGCTTATTAGATAACGCTGACGGTGTATGTTCCATTTCAGAAGCCATCATCAATGCCAATGATGATGTGCAGACCCATACCGATTGTATCGCAGGCAGCGGCAGTGATGTCATAGAGCTGACACAAGATATCACACTAGGTGTCCAATACGAGAACATTGTAGGCATTGGCTCTACTGGTACCCCAGCCATTGACAGCACAATGAATATTGATGGCAAAGGTTTTGCCTTGCAACGCGATAGCAATCTAATATGTAATCTAGATAGAACCATTACAGCAAGTGAATTTCGCATACTTCGTACATCAGGATCCGCTGATTTAAGCCTACAAAATATCACTATCGCCCATGGCTGTGCGAATGGTACTCGCCCAGAAGATGATGGTGGCGGTTTATACAATCAAGGTGACTTCTTAAAATTACAGCAAGTGACTTTTAAACAAAATAAAGCATTAGATAATGGTGGTGCTTTTAAACACGACAGCGGTACTGTTTCTTTGATAAGCAACAGTTTATTTGTTGGCAATACCGCAATAGAAGGCGGGGCGATTGGAATAGATGAATCGTTGATGATTGATGTTATAGAAAACAGTACTTTTTCAAACAATTCAGCACCGATTGGTTCGGTAATTTTTATGTTTGATTCAACCATAAACACCATACAAAACGTTACTTTTTCGGGCAATTCATCAAGTGCAGTTATAAGGAATCAAATGGGAACCATTAACAACTTACAGAACACATTATTCCACAACAATACCGCATTAGGCGACCCTGATTGTTCAAATTCTCAATCTGGCACTATATCCAATGGCAATAATAACATCTCAACCAACCCCAATAGTAGCTGCCAGGGCATAATTGCTACCGTATTAGATCCGCTTACCGTAGGTGACTTAAGCGACAACGGTGGAGCTACCATGATCCATGCTTTATTGGCAGGTAGTCAAGCCATTGATGCCGGTAATGGCAATTCGACCACCACCGACCAGCGTGGTTTTGGCCTCAATGGCGTGCGCGATATTGGTGCTTTTGAAGCCCAAGTGATTGAGCTTTGTCCAATGACCCTACAAACTGATGGTTTTACCACCACTGTTAATAATGCCAATGAACTCATTCAAGCCATAGAATGCTCCAATGTTAATGGCAATACAAACGCAGATATTATAAGTTTAAGCGCGGATATTAACTTACTTCAAGAATACGAAAATCATACCACTTATGGCAGTACAGGCACACCAGCCATTAGTACGACCATGACTCTTGATGGCAAAGGTTTTGCCCTGCAACGCGATAGTAGTTTACCTTGTGTTATTGACGCTACCAACACAGCAGATGAGTTTCGTATCCTTCGCACCACAACAACCGCTGATTTAAGTCTACTAGACATCACCATCGCCCAAGGCTGTGCAAATGGCGGTCGTGGAAACGATTCTCGCGGTGGTGGATTACACAATCGAGGCAACTTCTTAAGCCTACAGCAAGTGTCTTTTAAACAAAATAAATCACGTGGTGTAGGCGGAGCAATTAATCATGACAGAGGCACTATTACTTTGATTCGTAACAGTTTATTTGTTGGCAACACATCTAATTTAGGCGGTGCAATTGCAATGACTCCATCAACGGACATTAAC
>CAZLZZ010000092.1:0-13167 GCA_964564165.1 uncultured Alcanivoracaceae bacterium
ACAAATTCAGCTTTTCTGTAATAGATTTTCTATTCTCGGACAAGCTCCTAGAATCCAACAATGAGTTAATACCTCCTGAATAACGCATTATAGGTAGCACCACAGTATTCTACCGCTGCTTCTAAAAAAGGATTGTCGGTCTGAATATTTTAGGCAATAGCCGATTGTGTTTTTGAAACTGCCACAGCTTTGTGGATAGATCAACAGCGCTAGTTATTGGTATTTAATGTAGCAGATATTGCCCTATGAAAATGATGTAATGCGAACTAAGCCCGCAGAGTGTTACTTCAACTCTGTTTCTGCTTTACAGATTGCGAAGCAACAGTTACTAAAAGCACTATCAACTTATCAAAGCGGCGATTTAAAGAAAGCCAAAAATCTAGCTGTCAGAAACAATACTTTTTCTCACTCCCGTCCTTCGGATATGGGCGAGGAGAGTATTTACATTTAATAAATTAATAATCTATTCTTGTTGTACTCCCATGAAATATTATGGATAAACTGCTACAATAAACAAAGCTGGTAAATAATAGAAGGTTTATCTATTTAGGCGACAAATGAGCGTCTATTCAGGGATTTTACTGGATATACGCATAAATATATTTCGTAATATATGCAATTGCGTATATAACGATGTTGGCAAACATTTGAAAACAAGAAACTCAATGAACAAATATCTGATAATAATACTTCTGACTATAAACTCCTGTAAAGCCCAAAATGATTTTAATTCAATGATAGAATTTACATCAGATTTAGAGAAATTTGGAAATCTATCAGAATTCAAAGAGACACTAAAAGATGTTGAAATAATTGCTCTCGGAGAAAACACACACGGACTTGGAGACGTTTTTAAAGCAAAAACGGACTTGGTAAAATTCTTACATCAAGAATTGGGATTTAACTTGGTACTTTTTGAATCAGGATTTGGAGATGGTGCATTGGCTTGGGAGAAATTGGATTCACTATCGCCTTTAGAGTTCACAAACTCATTCACATCTAATTACTATTATCATTCAGAAGAGATTAGAGATTTAATGGAATATGTTAAATCAAGAAATAAAAAATTAATCATTCAAGGTTTTGATTGTCAACCACAACAAGATTATTTAATTAAACGGATGACTGAAATAATGTTTCCTATTGATTCCATAATTGCAAAATCTGTTGAATCTGAATTAAAAAATTTCAATAAACTTTATCAATTTGAAAATGATAAAGACACTATTGGTTTTAATAACCAAAGAAATAAATTTATAAAATTCATTTCTCAATATGAAACAGTCCTAAAAAACAAAAAGAAAGAAATAGTAAGTTCTGGTTATTCAGAAAAAGAAATAAACGCAATTAAAAAAAGTATTGAAATTTTTAAAGACACTTATACACAACTTAAATTTGGAGATATGATGAATTGGCAAAAAAGTGCCAATATTAGGGATAGATCTATGTTTGAAACAATTAAATGGTTTAAAGAAAATTATCCGAATGAAAAAATTATCATTTGGGCGCAGAATAGTCATATAGAAAATTCACCAAAACCTAAATATTCTGTCAATTTTATGGGACATTATTTAAAAAGTACTTTTGGAAAAAAATATTATTCAATTGGAGCAATCGTGTACAGCGGAAAAAATATGAATTATAATAACAGTTTTGATTTTGAACATAATACCGCAGATTATTTGGCATATCATCTTAATCAATTCGGAAAAGACGAATTTGTTTTGGATTTGAGAAATTATAATAAAAAAGACTTTACAAGTCAGGAACTTTTGGGAATGGAAAGTAATGGAAACACTGCTGGATTTGTTGCAAAAGATAGATTTGATGGCTTATTATTCATTAGATACAGTGATATTCCTAAACTGATTGAAAAAAAATAAAAACGATTTGCCAACAACGGCTATACTTAATTGCTTAGTTCTGTTCTACTTTGGAAAAATCTCTGATTTTTCCAAGTTGGTTTTGTACTTAGAAAGTTAAGTGCTAAATTGCCGCAACTAAGCATAGCCAAACCGTTATTTAATTACGAAAAAACAGAATGAAAGAAGGAATAGTTTACATACTTACAAATCCAGCAATGCCAAATTTGGTAAAAATAGGAATGACAACCAGGCTAGAAGTAGGAATTAGAATGTCTGAATTATATACGACAGGAGTTCCTGTACCATTTGAATGTTCTTTTCTGGAAAAGTCACTGATGTAAAAAAAGTTGAAAAAGCTTTCCATAAGGCATTTGGACCTTATCGAATTAATCCAAATCGTGAATTTTTTGAAATTGAAGACACTCAAGCTATCGGATTACTTGAAATTATTTGCTCCGAAAACCTAACTCCTCAAATCATAAATCAACTTGAAAAGGTAGATAAAGTCTCTAAAGATGCGGGAAAAAGACTTTCAAAAAACAGACGACAAAGATTTAATTTTCAAGAAATGGGAATTGAAACTGGAACTGTTCTAACTTCAAATCACAATGAAGAAACTTGTATAGTTGAAGATGAAAGAAATGTAACTTTCAGAGATGAAAAAATGTCATTAACTAGAGCGACAAGATTAAAACTTGACAATTCCTATAATGTTGCTCCTGGAAATTATTGGTTTTTTGAAGATAAAAAATTAAGAGAATTATACAACGAAACTTATAGTGAAAACTAAAGCTAACAATGGCTATAATTAACACGGGTTTTGGTACTTAACCCAAAGTGAAGTGCTTTAAACAAAGTCCGCAAAATTTTCAATTTTGCGTTAATATTTAAAAAGAAAAAATTAAAAATTTGGCTAAGTGCCTAATCGAAAGTTCAGCCCTTCGAAATCCCGTACTAACCATTGCCGAGACGTAACTAAAGCAGCATTTACCTGATATTGATCTTCTGTTAAATCAGGCACCTTACTCAAATAAATTTAAGTTTTTATTGATTGCATGAGAACGCCATAAAAAGTACACAGATGGTACAACCAACAATGCCAATATTACGGCTGTAAACATGCCGCCTATCATGGGTGCTGCAATTCTACTCATCACTTCAGAACCTGTACCTGTTGCGAAAAGTATGGGTAACAACCCTAAAATAATAGTTCCTGCTGTCATCATTATAGGTCTTACTCTAAGTCCTGCACCTTGGCTGACGGTGTGCCGTAAATCTGCAATGGTTACAGGTTGGTTTTTATCGGCAAATTCTTTGAGCATACGTTGGTAAGCTTGGTTAAGATAGACTAGCATGATGACCCCAATTTCAACCGCCACACCGGCTAATGCAATAAAACCGACACCAACTGCGACTGAAAAGTTATAACCCAAGATATACATTAACCAAATTCCACCGACCATAGCCAGTGGTAGAGTTCCCATAATAATGGCAACTTCAATAAAGTTGCGGAAACTCATAAACAACAAGATAACGATGATTGCTAAAGTTAATGGAATAACCAGCTTGAGCTTTTCTTTGGCTCTTTGCATATACTCGTATTGACCTGACCATGTTATTGAATAGCCTGCGGGCAATACTAATTGTTCGTGTACAATTACCTTTGCATTTTTGACATAAGTACCTACGTCAATGCCTTGGATATCAATAAATGACCAGCCGTTTAAACGGGCATTTTCTGATTTTATCCCAGGAGGCCCATCTTCAATATATATGTTAGCCACGTCGCCTAAGGATATGGTTTGCCCCAAGCCGTTGACAATTGGCAGTTTCGCTAATGATTCTGGGGAATCGCGGTAATCTTGCGGATAACGAACATTGACGGGATAACGCTCTAAACCTTCAACGGTTTGGGTCACATTCATACCACCAACCGCTGATGCCACCACTTGTTGAATACTGGCAATACTCATGCCATATCTTGCGGCTTTTTCTCGCAAAATATCGACTTTTATATAACGACCACCTGCAACTCTTTCTGAATATACTGAGGCTGTTCCAGGTACATCTTTAAGAGTATCCTCCAGTTGTTTGCCAATTTTTTCAATCTCGATTAGTTCAGGGCCTGCTATTTTGATACCAACTGGGGTTTTTATACCAGTTGCTAACATGTCGATACGGGTTTTTATCGGTTCTACCCAAGCATTGGTTAATCCAGGTAATTTGACTAAAGCATCAAATTCTTTTTTCAAATCATCTTTGGTTAAACCTTCTCGCCACTGGTCTCTTGGCTTAAGTTGGATAAAAGTTTCAATCATGGTCAACGGTGCTGGGTCGGTTGCAGTTTCTGCTCGACCTACTTTTCCAAATACAGTAATTACCTCTGGTACAGTTTTGATGAGTTTATCGGTTTGTTGCAATAACTCCCGTGCTTTACCGATGGAAATCCCTGGATAAGTTGTGGGCATATACATTAAATCGCCTTCGTCTAAATCAGGCATAAACTCACTGCCAATTTTATCACTCTCACTAATTGGCCAATTGGGAGACCAATCACTCTTTATGGGAAAAATTGTTGTTGCAAAAATTATAAAGGTTATTAATAAAATCAACTTAGGGAATCGCAATACTAGGTTAAGAACAGGTAAATAAGTTCCTATTAAAACACGGTTGATTGGATTTTTACGTTCAGGTAAAACTTTGCCACGAATAAAATAACCCATCAAAACAGGAACAAGAGTAATGGCTAAAATTGCTGAGGCTGCCATAGCATAGGTTTTGGTAAATGCCAGTGGGGCAAACATGCGACCTGATTGTGCTTCGAGCGTAAAAACTGGCATAAAACTAACGGTAATAATCAACAAACTAAAGAACAAGGCAGGACCTACTTCACTGGCTGACTTAACCACTATTTTCCATCGATTTTTATTCGTCAGCGGGGTTCGTTCCATGTGTTTGTGCATGTTTTCGATTAATACAATGGCACCATCAACCATCGCACCAATGGCGATAGCAATACCTCCCAATGACATAATGTTGGCATTTAAACCCTGAAAATACATGATTGAAAAAGCAACCAGTATACCAACAGGCAAACTCAGTATTACCACCAATGAAGAGCGAACATGAAATAAGAAGAGCATGCAAACCAACGCCACTACAGCAAACTCCTCTAACAATTTATGCCACAAGTTTGTGACTGCTTTTTCAATCAAGTCACTTCGGTCATATACGGTTACTATTTCTACTCCTGCGGGTAATCCCTTTTTTAATTGCTCTAATTTTTCTTTAACACCATCAATAACAGTTTGTGCATTTTCACCAAAACGCATGACAATAATACCGCCTACTACTTCTCCCTCACCATTGAGATCGGCAATACCACGGCGCATTTGTGGACCAATACCAATATCGGCTATATCTTTGAGCAATAACGGCACACCTTTAAAATTTGTGCCCAATGGTATGTTGCCAATGTCATCGGCATTTTTTAAATACCCGGTGGCACGCACCATATATTCGGCCTCTGCCATTTCTATGACCGAGGCACCAATTTCTTGATTGCCTTGTTTAATTGCCATAGAAATATGCGACAGCGGTATATCATAAGCACGCAGTTTTTCTGGATCAACTGTCACTTGGTATTGTTTAACCATGCCACCAACTGTTGCCACCTCAGAAACTCCTGGCACAGTTTGTAATTCAAACTTTAAGAACCAATCTTGCAAGCTTGTTAATTGCGATAAATCGTTATTGCCAGTTTTGTCAATCAGTGAATAAATATATACCCAGCCCACTCCTGTAGCATCGGGGCCCAATTCTGGTTTGGCTGCAACTGGCAAGGTGGATGCCACTTGAGATAAATACTCTAAAACCCGTGAACGAGCCCAATAAAGGTCGGTATCATCATCGAAAATCACGTAAACGTACGAATCCCCAAAAAAGGAATATCCACGAACTGTCACGGCTCCGGGTACCGATAACATTGCTGTTGTCAGAGGGTAGGTGACTTGGTCTTGTACCACTTGTGGGGCTTGACCAGGATACGATGTTTTGATAATTACTTGTACATCAGATAAATCAGGCAAGGCATCAACGGGTGTATTTTTCATCGCAAACAAACCCACGCCAACCAACATTAAAGTCGCTAGCAACACAAAGAAACGGTTGCCAACAGACCAGCGAATGATGTTTACAATCATGTTACTCTCCCTTGTCCACTATTTCTGTGTCAGCTGGCATAATTGATGTAACAACAAACCCTTCGTCGCGAATTTCAAAGGTAAACATCACACGCATACCTAGGCTTAAATCAAACATGCCAACATTATCTGCTACTAGAAAATCTAAAGTAGCGGCATCTCGGCCCCATTCTTGGATGGCATCACGGGAAATATTTAGCATTCTTTGTTCTTGCATAACTGAATTGATTGTACCCTTGACTGTTGCTGTTGGTATCTCGTGTTGTTCTTGGTGGTTCATGCGTTTAAAATCTGAAGTTTTAGAGGACTCTGAATCCAGTAAAAACTGAGCAGAAGTGACCACTTCTTCACCTTCGGAAACACCAGATAAGATTTCATAAAAATCATCGCCTTTTCTGCCAGTCTTTACTTCTATGGATTTAAACTGACCACCTCCAAGTGCCAACACAACACGGCTGGATTGACCTGAACGAATCACAGCTTCATTGGGTACCAACAACAATGGTTTATTCTCATTGTGATGAATTTGGATGGTGGCAAACATATTGGGTTTGAGTTCATTGTTTTCATTGTCAAATTTGACACGTACTTTTAAGGTGCGTTTTTTAGCATCCAATGTTGGATAAATATAATCGACCTTACCATAGAATGATTTTGTTGGTATGGCATTGATTGTCATGGTTACTGGTAAGTCTTGCGAAACATGGAACATTTGACTTTCTATTACTTCTGCTTCCACCCAAATAGTACTAATGTCGACAATTGACATCAAGGTCATGGCAGGTTTAACAAAGAAACCTTGCCCGATATTTAGTTTATCTACAAAGCCACTTTGCGAAGCATAAAAGGTGATGTTTTGTTGTATTTTACCTCTTTCAACCACTTGGTTAATGGCATACTTGGGTAATTGCAAGGACTTTAAACGTTCTTTTGCGGCATTGATTAGGCTTTTATTTTTGCGTTTTAATGCCAGTAGAAGCTCTTCTTGGGCATTAACTAATGCTGGTGAATAAATCGAATAAAGAGCTTGTCCTTTTTCAACTTTATCACCCACAGCTTTAACAAACAACTCCTCAATCCAACCATCAATGCGGGAATGAACATGCACAAATTTTTCTTCATCATAGGTGACATAACCCACAGTACTAATTTCAAAATGTAGTGGTTTTCTGACTACTTTTGCCGTTCTAACTCCGAGATTATTAACCACATCTGGATTAATGCGGATAGTTCCAGGGCCTTCATCAGCCCCGCCGCCTGTATCTGCATAATAAGGGATTAAGTCCATGCCCATTGGCGATTGCCCAGGTTTGTCTCGGCGATAGTTGGCATCCATTGGTGCGACCCAATACAAAGGTTTTCTTTCTTTGGGGGCATCACTTGCTGACTCATTAGCAGAACCAGCAGCAGGTGATTGAAATTTGTTGAATACAAACATTGAGGCAAGGCCTATGGCGATACCAAGAATGAGGGTTGTTATTGGTTTTTTCATTTTGCTTTTTTCCATTTTATTTCTCCTTATACTTGTTTAAAGAAGTAATTTAATTGGGCGATAATTTTTTGCCTGTCAACATCAATGCTAAGGGCATCAATTTTGGCATTTAATTCTGCAATTCTTGATCGAACCACTTCAGCAAAATCCCCCGTATCATTGGTATAGGCAGACAATGAGGCTTCGGCTTGTTCATTCATTTGTGGCAACAAAGTCTCGTTATACAATTTTTGCCTTTCGTTAAGCCGGTTTAATTGAGTAAGTGACGATTTGAAAGACGCTAGCATTTGTCGCAACATTAGATACTCTTGGGTTTGCACCGCATCGGTTTGAGCCACTGCTGCTTGTAACTTTTTATCTTGACGATTCTTGGTAAATAAAGGCACATCAAAAGTGACTCCCAAGGTCAGAAAATCAGAGCGATTGATGCCACTTGGCGAATCACCTCGAAAACCATAACTGGCATTAACTCCCCAACCAGGCTTGTATTGTTGTTTTGCCAAATCAATACTTTTTTCACTGACTATGCGTTTTTGTTGTAGGGCAACAACCGCAGGATGGTTTCTAATTAGAGTTAAAATTTTATCATCATTGTCGGTGCTAAAATAATCTCTGTTGTTGATGATTAAATCGGGCAAAGCACTGTCTAAAATCATTTCCGTGCTTTGATTGATCCCCTGGACCACATTAAAATCTTGATAGTCTTGTAAGAAATAATCATTCAACCAACCCGAAAGATTTTGCATAGACTGGTCAAATTTTTGCTTAAGCATGGTTAGACGGTCATCCAAACGGGTTAATTCCAATTGTGCACGAATAATATCCTGTTGACTGGTGCGCCCTAAGGCCGATGAATAGTTTGATTCTGCGATTTCAGATAATTGTTCAAATAAACTGCGATTTTGTTCAATTAAAGCGATACTTTCTTGGGCTTTATAAGCATCGAGCCACAATTGACTGGCAATCACTTTGACTTTTCCAGAACGATTTAAGCGTTGGAAAGGGAATATATCGCTTTTTAATTCCAACTGCTCGCGCTTAAGTGCCAAAGTTTTGCCACGAGGAAACATTTGCGACACCCCGATTTTTAATTGAGTCATTGGTTCTTGCCCAAAATTAAAGGTATCGGTTGGAAAATTCAAGAATGCCAAAGATACTTTTGGATCAGGCAATTCTCCCACGGCAACACTTAAACTTTGCGTTGCTTGTTGTTGGTACACATTATTTATCAACCACAAGTCATTGTGTTGAGCAATAGATATGGTTTTTTCTAAACTCAACGCATTATCAGCTTGAGCCATTGTTATTGACATTGCAGACAATAGTGCTATTATTTTTAGTGACATTTCTCACCTTCGGTTATTTTAAAATCTAACGGTTTGCTTGGTTAATTTTCGCCTTATTTTAGACGTAAGTATATTGTGTTAGCTTAAAATAGGAGGGCGATACAAGGAATCTTGCTTCTGTGAAGGTTGAATGGAATTGATGTTTTGAAAAACAACAGAATCTGTAAAATCATTGAACAGTATTTGCGAAGAATCATCAATAAACGCTATTGAGACACACATATCAATAGGGCATTGACAATCATCCTGACAGCAATCCATTTGCATCATTGTTTGCATGTTCATATTTGACATGTCGTGATGCTCATTATCTGCCATCACCATTGAATGTTCCATTGAATGTCCAGAGTCCCCGCTATTTTCGGTCAAACAAACTTTTAAGGGAGCAGACACAACTTGACCCAAAAAGCTCAGTAATGCCAACACCATTAATAATTTTGAAATCATAACGCTAAATATAATTCTCACACATAACAATTACATGGTATCATTAATCACAAACAGTTCAAGCACTAATTTACAAATAAACTGTTTTGATTAATAAATAGTGCCTGGCCGAGAAAGGAATTGTAGCGAGGGAAAGCCTGGTTTGAAGCAAAATATTTCATTACTTGAAGAGAATAGCTGGCTATTTGATGAGAATAATGGAAAATTTTGGTCAAATCCAGCTTTTCTGCAGTAGATTACTTCTTTCTTGGTCAGGCACTAAATAGTCAAATACAATGTTTGTCATCTGATTAATCATGTTTAATATCGCAGTCGTTTTTGTGCTTGGCGAGGTCAAAATTCTAAAAGTTTTTAAAATCGGCTCAAGAGGAAATGTTTGCAAAAGACAACAACACAAAGAGATACAGCTTTAAATCAAACGGGTGAAGTGATAAAATCCAACACGTTTTTAAATTAATCATGATTGGAACTAAAGATAATGACAACGATAAAAAAAATTCATGCCCGCGAAGTTTTAGACTCGCGTGGAAACCCAACTCTTGAAGCCGAAGTCACTTTAGAATCAGGTGTATTCGGACATGCTATCGTCCCATCTGGTGCATCAACTGGCGCACGCGAGGCCATCGAATTGCGCGATGGAGACAAATCACGTTATTTAGGCAAAGGTGTGCGAAAAGCAGTTAATAATGTCAATACAACTCTTGCCAATGCACTTGTTGGCAATGATGCCGGCGACCAAGCTGGTATTGATAATTTAATGATTGAATTAGATGGTACGCACAACAAAGCCAACTTGGGTGCAAATGCACTTTTGGGCGTTTCTTTAGCAACAGCCAAAGCCGTTGCGACTGAAAAACATTTGCCATTGTATCGAAGTATTGCCACTGTTGATGAATTTGTATTGCCATTACCGATGATGAATATTATTAACGGTGGGGAACATGCCGATAACAATGTCGATATTCAAGAATTTATGGTTTTGCCTACAGGTTTTGATTCTTTTTCAGAAGCCTTGCGATGTGGTACAGAAATTTTTCACAGCTTGAAATCAGTACTAAAAGGCAAAGGTTTGAATACTGCGGTTGGTGATGAAGGTGGCTTTGCACCCAATTTAAAATCAAATGTTGAAGCCGTTGACACCATTATGCATGCCATCGAATTGGCTGGTTACAATCCAGGAAAAGACGTTTATCTTGGATTGGATTGTGCGGCTTCTGAATTTTGCGAAGATAGTGTTTATAATTTAGCCGGTGAAGGCAAAAAGTTTGACTCCCATGGCTTTACCGATTTTTTGGCCAATTGGGTCAAACAATATCCCATCATTTCAATCGAAGATGGCTTGGATGAAGCCGATTGGGCTGGCTGGAAATATCAAACCGAACAACTGGGCAAAAAAATTCAAATTGTGGGCGATGATTTATTTGTCACCAATCCCAGTATTTTTGCCGAAGGCATAGAAAAAGGCATTGCCAACTCAATTTTAATTAAGCTCAATCAAATCGGCACATTAACCGAGACTTTACAGGCCATTGATATGGCACACAAAGCCAACTATACAGCCGTTATTTCACACCGATCTGGTGAAACAGAAGACGCCTTTATTGCTGATTTAGCGGTCGCGACCAGTGCCACTCAAATCAAAACGGGTTCATTGTGCCGTTCTGATCGCATTGCCAAATACAATCAACTACTGCGCATCGAAGAGCAGTTAGGAGTTAATGCTAAATATTCAGGCAAATCAGCTTTTTCCAAACTGAAGATCCTATAAATTTCGTAGAAAATGAGAGAATCGGGGTATTTAAAGTCTATACGCCATGGTATTGTGTTCTCTATATTTCCATAAACAACACAATTATAGACATTAATAGTATTTTTGTTTATAATTAAACACATTATGAAAACTAAAAAGAAACCTCTTTTCCTAAAATCGAAAAAAACTTTAAGTGTTTTAGGCGAGAATATCAAGCTTGCGCGCTTGCGCAGAAGACTGTCTATGCAACAGGTTTCTGAACGGGCAGGCATCAGTCGTTCGACTTTGGTCAAAATTGAAAATGGCAATGATGGTGTTTCTATTGGCAGTTATTTCCAAGTTTTGTCTGTTTTACAGTTAGATGATGATTTGTTGTTGGTAGCAAAAGACGATGTTTTGGGACGCAAAATTCAAGATGCGGGTTTAATCACAAAGAAACGTGCGCCAAAAAGAAACAATATATGAGACAACAAATGAGACCATCATGACCAAGCCCAACAGCAGAAAAACCATCTATGTTTATGCCGACTGGGCAGGCTTAGAACAAGCAGAATTAATGGGCGTGCTAGCTGTTGATGTGGTGCGAGGTAGCGAGATTTTTTCATTTGAATACAACAAACAATGGCTGACCGGTGATTATGCCATGCAACTTGACCCCGAGCTGTTTTTATATACAGGCGACCAATTTGTTGCTAATGGAAAAGCCAATTTTGGCGTGTTTATGGATTCTTGCCCAGATAGATGGGGACGAATGTTAATGAAAAGGCGAGAAGCCATATTGGCCAGACAAGAAAAAAGAGAAGAGAAGTTTTTACATGAAAGTGATTTTTTGCTGGGTGTTTTTGATGGCAACCGCATGGGAGGATTGCGGTTTAAACTTGATCCAAACTGTGAATTTCTAAATGACAACAAACAAATGGCATCTCCACCTTGGGCAAATTTGCGAGAGTTAGAATATGCCAGCTTAAAGCTTGAACAAGATGATGCGAAACAATCTCCGGAATATTTAAAATGGTTAAATATGTTGGTAGTTCCTGGTTCTTCTCTTGGTGGAGCACGCCCAAAATCAAGTGTTGTTGATGACGATAAAAACCTGTGGATTGCCAAGTTTCCAAGCAAAGCAGACTCGTTTGATACTGGCGCCTGGGAAATGGTTGCTCATTTAATCGCTCAAGAGGCAGGTGTCAATATGGCAGAGTGTCGCATTCAAAAATTCAATCGAGAATACCACACTTTTTTAACCAGGCGCTTTGATCGGCAAGGAAAAAAAAGAATTCATTTTACTTCAGCCATGACAGCATTGGCTAAAAATGATCGCGACATTGGTACAAGCTATCTAGAGCTGGCTGAGTTTATTGCACATTTTGGCTGTAATATTGAAAAAGATTTAGAACAGTTGTGGCGTCGCATTGTGTTAAATATTTGTATTTCTAACGTCGATGATCATTTGAGAAATCATGGTTTCCTTCTAGAAAAAAATGGTTGGCGGCTATCACCCGCTTTTGACATCAACCCCAATAGAGATGGCAACGGGCTGAATCTAAATATCTCTCAATTCGACAACTCACAAGACCTTACTCTAGCCATGTCAGTAATTGGTTATTTTAGGTTAAATCAAGAAACAGCTCTGTCAATTTGTAAGCAGGTCAAACTCGCCTGTTCAAAATGGAAAAAACATGCCGAACAGTTAAATTTGTCCACTTCCGAGCAAGACTATATGTCAAATGCTTTTATTCACTCATTGGAATAAATCTTTTATGAAAAGTAATCTAACCGATAAATTAACCGGATTTGTTAAAAAAATCATTTACAAGCTGCGCTTTCTTAATGAAGTGAGGATTTTTGGTAAAAACAAACATGTTCATGACTTGCCAGATATTTTCCACTATTGGTCAAACAAATATTTATTGCCAAAAGAGCAAAAGTTTGGTTTTAACAACCCTGATGAGCTTTTTAATAAATATTGTTTGGAAGCTTGTAAAAAGTTAACTGATAAAAACCGTGTTAACATAATTAGCATTGGTTCTGGTAACGGTGAGTTGGAAGTCAATATTGCCAAATACCT
>CAZLZZ010000093.1:0-13056 GCA_964564165.1 uncultured Alcanivoracaceae bacterium
ATGAACCCACCAAATAAATTTTAAACTAATTACTTTTGCGCTATTTAAAATATGAAATTTGATAGTATAATGTTGTGAAATATATTATTGAATTGGAGTTTCTTATGGGTTTATTTGACAAATTATTTGCAGAATTGGTTGATATTATTGAGTGGACAGATGATACCAGCAATACGCTGGTGTATCGTTTTCCGCGTTATGGCAATGAAATTAAAAATGGCGCAATGCTAACGGTTAGAGAAGGGCAGATTGCAGTTTTGGTTAATGAAGGGCAGGTGGCTGATGTTTACCAGCCAGGTTTGTATAAATTGGAAACGGCCAATATGCCAATCCTTTCAACTTTGCAGGGTTGGATTCATGGTTTTGAAAGTCCATTTAAAGCCGAAGTTTATTTCTTTAATACAACTCAATTTCTCGATATGAAATGGGGGTTGCGCAATCCATTGATTATGCGTGATGCTGAATTTGGTGTGGTCAGATTGCGTGCTTTTGGGACTTATGCTTTTAGAATCTCAGATGTCAAAACCTTATTAACCGAAATTGTGGGTACCGATGGTCATTTTACGGTGGAGGAAATTTCCGATCAATTGCGCAATTTAATGGTCTCTGGATTTGCCAGTATTGTGTCTGAATCTAAAATATCTATTCTTGACTTGGCTGGAAATTACGATAAATTGGGCGATTTGTTGTCTGAACAACTTGATCCTGAGTTTGCCAAATATGGATTGTCTTTAAGCAAATTTTTGATTGAGAATATATCATTGCCCGAGGCGGTTGAAAAAGCGCTTGATGAACGTTCTTCAATGGGAGCGGTGGGTGATTTGGATAAGTTTACTAAGTTTCAACTTGCTCAATCCTTGCGTGATGCTGCACAAAATCCTGGTGGTGGAGCAGGTGCTGGCATGGGCATGGGCATGGGTTTTGCAATGGCACAGTCTTTTGGTAATGCTTTGTCAAAAGACGGTCAACAAAACAATCAGCAGAACAATCAACAAAACAGTCACAATAATGCACCCCCTCCCATTCCAGAAATTGAACATTTTTATATCGTTCGAGACGGAAAAAAAGCCGGCCCGTTTAATTTGGCAGCAATCAGCTCAGAAATTAGTCAGGGCAGTATTACAGCCGATACTTTGGTTTGGAAATCAGGCATGAAAGACTGGCAGGCAGCAGGAGAAATACGCTCAATCGCTGGTATGTTGAATACTCAGCCTCCACCCATTCCAAAGACTTAGTTAAAAATTGATGTCAGAGAACGATTCATTTGATGAAAAGCCAGTAGAGCATTTTCAATTTGAATGCAAACAGTGTGGTTTTGAGTTGGATCATGAGATTGGCAAACATTCATTGCTTTGCCGCTCATGTGGTGCTGTGGAGCCTATTGATTCTGAAGACTATAATGTTTTTCATTCCAACCCTTATGAATCTGCGGTTTTAAAGTTAGTCAACAAAGAACCCAACCAGAGTAAATTCCATGTGCGCTGTGATACTTGTGGTGCGGGTTTTGATTTGCCCAAAGATGTACATGCCGATGAATGTCCTTATTGTGGCAGCAATGTTGTTGTGCCTGTTGGTTTGCAAAGGCAATTGGTGCCTGATTCGGTTTTGCCCTTTGATATCAAAGAAGAACAAGCCAATGAGTCGTTTCGCAAGTGGATAAAAAGCCTTTGGTTTGCACCTGATTCTTTAAAACGATTGGCCATGCGCCAACACCCCATTCAAGGCACTTACATTCCTTATTGGGGTTTTGATGCAGATACTTTTAGTCAATATACTGGTCAACGTGGAACTAACTATACAACCACCAGATATGTGATGGTCAATGGCAAAACCCAAACCCGTGTGGTTACAAAAATAAGATGGAGGTCGGTACGTGGTAGTGTAAGCAACGTATTTAAAAATGTGTTGGTTCCTGCCAGTGAAAAAATAGCTGAAAAATTGACTTTATCCATGACAAAATGGAACTTGTCAAAATCACAAGA
Organism: uncultured Alcanivoracaceae bacterium; assembly: GCA_964564165.1. Taxonomy (GTDB): domain Bacteria; phylum Pseudomonadota; class Gammaproteobacteria; order Xanthomonadales; family Marinicellaceae; genus NORP309. The sequence goes on from CAZLZZ010000093.1 coordinate 1,983, forward strand.
ATATGATCCTAAGTATTTAAGCGGATACAAATCTGAACTCTATCAAGTTGGCTTGCCAAGAGGACTAGGGGTTGGTAAAGGAATTATGGCTAAAGTAATTCGAAGACGAATAAGAACCGATATAGGTGGTGACCACCAAATCATCAAATCAGTAAATACTCGATACGACAGCGTTGGCTTTAAACTAATGCTGATGCCCTTGTGGGTTTCAGCATTTTTGTACCATAAAAAAACCTTTCGATTTATCATCAATGGTCAGACAGGGCAAGTCAAAGGCGAGCGGCCTTATAGCTGGGTTAAGATTGTTTCATTTGTGGTTTTTATCGCTTCTTTGGTTTATGCTGGCTATTTAATTTCTCAACAATAAAATTGCTGTGGTTTTAATGAGCCTGAATCAACTTCGACAAAAAGAAATTTCATTCATGGCATTGATGGCCTGGTACTTGCTGGCAAAGCATTTCTCGTTGATGGGTTTTGATTGGATGTCAGAGTTGATAATTGTGTAGTCGAAATCAACAGGGCAATTAATATGCTTGTATTTTCTTATCACTACTTCACAAAACTTGGTTTTTATTTTTGCTTTTTCAGATGTTTTTATTCTTCGTTGGTATTTTCTAAATCCGAAGCTATCCAAATTACAAATCTGGCTTTCTTGCATGGCTTTATAAAGTGAATCCATTGAGCTGTGGCAGATTGTTTTTTCGCCGATCATGTCATTGTCTTTGGTGACCATTGAATAGCCTTCTTTGCAAAAAAATCCTTGTCGATTTTTGTGGTTTGTCTCCAGTCTTTTGCAGTGCCCAAATTGAGAAAATTCCTGACTCCATTTTTGTCTGGTACGGGCAAGTTGTGTTTTTGATAGTTGGCAGTATTCGTGGTTGTTCATCTGCTGTTTGATTTTGTCAAAGCTCATGTAACAAGCTTTGAACTCATCACTGGGAAAGCTAAAATCATCTTTGCCAATTACCATATAGCCTGATTGACAGAATTTTCCATCTTTGGACTGACTTCCATTGGGCAATGTTTTACAAGAAGAAGATTTAAGGTTTAAAATGGCATTTTCTCTTTTGGCATTTTCAGTGTTTTCAAATTTCTGCTGATTCCACAGGTCTTGTTTATGCATTTGTTCTAAAGTTTTATCTGAAATGTTTTGATTATAGAGCATCGCAATAAAGTATTTATCTGTATATGAAAGGGTGTTGAACTGGGACTTAGGCAGTGTTTTTAACATACTGAGGTTATCGCCAGTAATGTTCTTTAAATCATAGTGCATTATTGATGAAGCATCGTAATCAGATTCTATAAATACTTCGGTTTCTATGATGTTAAAAAAATTTTCCTTGCACCAGTCCTTTGATTGGCGTTGGTTCTTTACACAGGCTTGAATTAATTTGAGGTTATCCAAAGCAGGGGGACGATCAGTTCTTTGGTGTTCATGACCCAAACCCAGCATGTGTCCAAATTCATGTAGAATAGTGGTTTTGCGAAAAATAATATTGTCTGATAAATTACCCAATTGAATGGTGCCGTTTACAGCTCCTTTAGCCGATTGGTTGCTATTGCCTTTAAAAGTAATCTTGTAGTATTTTTTAAAGGAAAACATGCTGGGTTTTGTTTTTGTATATAAAAACTCAATGCCTGTGTAACGCTGCCACAATTTGGCAAACTTTTTGACTTCATGTTGCTGTGTTTTTGTTCCATCTTCAAAGTAAAAGGTAATGGAGTCTTGGTTCCAAATTTTGGTGTCTTCGTAGAAAACAAATGCAAAAGAAGAACATGACCATAACAACAGGGCTATTAATGCATTTTTTTTCAATGGGCAATACCAAACTTAACTTGGGGTGTGAGCAGTTCTGTTTTTTCTGTTGGTTTAAGGAAAATTCGTTTTTCAGGTATGTTAAAGTCTTCAATTAGGGCGCGTTGAATTTGTTGAGTACGTTGCTTGCCAATGATTTCCAATTGGTTTGTTGTGTCTTGTGAAAAAGTTTGTAACAAGTCATTCCAAGCGTTTTCAGCCAATTGTGTATGATTGAGTGTGCCTTCTTTGTTGGCATCTGATTCTAATGTTTGCCATTGTTCTTTATTGAGTAGTTTGTTGTAATTTTTCTTTAAGATTGGTATCGAAGAAACCTCTGATAGATTGGGTAGGCTATCTAAGTTCATATATTTTAACAACAATTGATGGTTTAGGGCTTTGAAATCTTCTGTGGTGTTAATGGTGCTAGAAAGTTCAAGGATTAATGATGGTCTTTTTTCTAATATAGCCTGCATGGCTTTGAGCTTTTCCTCTTCGCCTTGTATTAATTGCATTGTGCCAGCATGAAATTGTATGCCACTCATGTCTAAATCTGTTGCAGACGGTATTAATTTGCTCAGCAGTTTAAAGGGGGATGCGACAATTCCTGTGATCAGTTTAAAAAACGCTTTAAATACCAAGCCGCCATAACTAAACTCCGGTTCGTCAACACGCCCACTCACAGGTAAATTAATCGCCATAATGCCTTTGTTGTTGGTGAGTAATAAGATGGCCAGTTTTAAAGGTAAATTAATGGCGTTTTCGTTTTGGACTTTATTGCCCAATTGTAATTGATGAAATTTTAGATCGTTGAGACCTTTTAAAAGGCTTTGGTTCAGTTTGTAATTCAGTTTGAAATCTGCTTTGCCACGATTGATGGGGAAGCCCAAAAATTTAGTCGAGTAAGTGGAGAAGTTTTGCAAATCGAGGTTGTTGATATTAACCTCCAAATCAGTGTAGGCTTTATCTGACAAAGGATTGATTTCTCCCAAAACATTAAATTTTGCGTAAGTATCGAGAACGCCTTTAATATTGACATCAGCTTTAGAGGTGTTGGTACTGGACAAATCGTTTATGGTGCCATTAATTTTTGTTAATGAAGATTGGTAGCTGGGTTGTATACTTCGATCAATAAAACTTGTTTTTAAATCAATCAATTCAACTTGTTTGATATTAATTATCCATTCATTTTTGGCATCCTTAATTTCGTCCTTGATTGTTTGTTTGTCTTGCTCGTCTGAGATAATCGTATTGATGTTAAGCGTGCTTTTATCAGAAACAATCAGGTTAGCCTCGGCTTTATCTAGCTTTATATTGTTGAGGTTTATGGTTTTGGTTGATGAATCTATGGCGTTGTCTGTGAATTCCAATTGAGTGATTTTTAGAAAACTCTGATTGTTTTTATCTAACAGGTTTAAATCATTAAACTTTAGCCAACCCATACTTTGGTATTCGTCGTTTAATAGATTAAATTTTTGATGCATTGATAAAGTGCCACTCTCGATTATCATCTGTATGTCACTGGGAATCCAGGCTTGAAAAGAGAGCAGGTTTATATCGCTGGTATCAATGATTGAATCAATTTTTAGTGGTTGTGTTTGTAGTGTGGCTTGCAAATCTATAACGCCTTGGTCATCGGGTCTTATTGTAAGTTTAATGGTTGTATTTTCTTGCCTGGCACTGGTTATATTGTTTATTTCAGCAGTTGTGATTGTTAGTTTGTTCTGAAATGATTGTGTGCTTTTGTTTTTGTTGAAAATCAAAGATGCATTTTTACTGTTGATGCTATCAATTTGATATTGCCAATAATTTGCTGAAGAATTGCCGGTTTCAATGGAGTTTTGTTGACTGACTGGTTCATTCCACAGTAATTGGTTGTTTTCTGAAAAACTTGCAGAGATTTCAGTGTTTTTTAAATCAATGCCTGCAATAGTTAGCTGTTTTTTATGCCAATTAATTTGTCCTTGGTTAAGTTGTAATTCTGAAATCTTTACAGTTGGTTGGTTGGGCTCTGAGGATGTTGCGCTAAAGTTTTCTAATGTTAGTGTGCTGATTTCTAAATGTAGATTTTCTTCATTGTTGCTATTAAAGGAAAATTCACCTTTTGCAGATAGAGACCCCGATTGATTTTTAAACCCAAAAAATTGTTGCTGGCTATCGGCTATAATTTTGAACACGGTATCGGTTGAAAAATGACTCAAAGACCATTTGCCAGAACTGCTAAATTGAGCGTAATTAAAGCTTCCCATAAACTCTGCTTTATCACCTTGGTCGGTGAGCAATGACAAGTCAAATGTTGAGTGTTTATCGTCTGTAGAAAAACCTATGTGATTAAAACCAATTTCCTTGAATTTCAACGCAACAATGTTGTGTGACGAAATATCTAAATAACTCAAAGAGCCATTGTTAATGTTTATATTGCCAATATCAATATCAAACGCTTCTGGATTTTGTGAATTCGTAGGTTCTATTTTTGGGTATTTTAGTTGTGTTGTTTGGTTTTTGTGCTCTAACATTAAGAGAAAGTGAGGGTTGTCTAATGTTATTTCTGAAATGTTGGTTCGACTAAAAACAGATTTAAATAGCCCCAAGTTTATCAGCAATCTATCTGCCGAAAACCAAATTTTAGAATCTGTAAGATCTTTATCAACCAGTTTCAAATTGTCTAATTGAGCAGTAAAGCTAAACGGATTAAAACTTATCGAGTCAAAATCAATCTTAGAATTTAACTCACTGGATGAAATTAATGTGATTTCTTTCTTAATGAAGTATGGAACAGCAAGAAACCCGAGAGCAGAGTAAAAGAGAAATAAAGCCACAGCCCAAAAGGGTATGGATTTATAAAGTGGTTTCTTACTGTCCATGAGATGCATTTTACCTGTTTGATGGTTAAGTTATTGTTAACAAGATGTTAAGTTTTTATTTTACTCTTATGCAAAGTATTGCTCCAGTTAATGTTCCTAAAATATATAAATACTCACCACAAATATCAGTAACTTCGATACAAACTATTTTTAGGTGTTTTTCTTTAAATCACGATAAAAATTTTCATGGCTACCATGAGTTAATAATAAGATTTCTTTTTTTTCTAGATCATATGTGTAGGCTAGTAGATATTGATTTGTTGAGAATTTATATTTGTAAACTAAAACTCCTTTTAAGTCACCTATTTTTACTGTTCCAATTGTTGGGTTTGTTGCAATTATTTTTACTGTATCATCAAGTGCCTTTTTGGCATTTGTATGTAATTTTTTTATCTTTCGCCTAAAGATATTGGTTTGTAATACTCTCATCCAAACTGATACTCACTTACCTCACCTTGTTCAGCTTCCATCATGCCGACTAAGATATCATTTACAAACCCCATGGTTAAATCTGGATTTTCTTCAGCAATTTTCCCAATTCGTGCCCAATATTCTATTTGCTTTGGCGGTGTTCTGTGCTGAATTTTTGCATAAGCTGTTGCAACTGCTACTAACTCTTCTGATAATTTAATTGATTTTGCCATGACGCTTTAAGTTGTTAAAGGTCTCATTTTAAAACCTGTTGTTACTTAATGCAATATATTGTGCCAACTTTTTAATATTGAACCCAAGTCCACTATCATGAGACCATACTGGCCTGATTAGCCAATTTGTCCAAAAATTGATTGTTTTAAAATATGTGTGCCCACTTAATGTACAATTAGTACATTTTATTAATTCGTTTTTTTATGAACATTGAATTTTCAGTAACTTTAACACGAAAGGAATATCTATCGATTATTACTGATCATGTTTTGGCTGTTTTTCGTGAGAAAATGAAACAAAAAAATCTTGAAAAAATACTCCTAGAGAGTATTTTCATATTAGCCCACACGGATGTGGGTAAGTATCAGGATGATACGCATAAATAATGAAATATTTTGCTTCAAACCAGATCTTCCCTCGCTACAATTCCTTTCTCGGTCAAGCACTAATTATCACTTAACACGCATACCAGGCAGAGCACCTTGGTTTGGCTCAAGAATATACAAATCTTCACCGCCAGGCCCAGCAGCTAAAACCATGCCTTCTGACAAGCCAAAACGCATTTTTCGTGGTGCAAGATTGGCCACCATTACGGTATGTTTACCGATTAAATCTTCAGGTTGATAAGCTGACTTTATACCTGCAAATACATTCTTAGTTTGGCCACCTAAATCGAGAGTTAATTGCAAAAGTTTATCTGCGCCTTTGACATGTTCGGCATTGACAATTTCAGCAATACGCAAATCAATTTTGGAAAAATCATCAAAGCTTATTTCGTCGCTGATTGGGTCGTCTGCTAAAGGGCCTGTTATTTTTGTAGGGTTTGGTTCATCAGCAATTGCCATTAAATCCTCTTTAGACTCTTCTATCATGGCTTGGATCGATGCCATTTCAATGCGTGTGATTAAAGGTTTGAATTGATTGATTTTATGATTCAGTAATGGTGTGTTAATGGAATCCCAGTCATTCACGTCTGTATTTAAAAATTCGCAAGCTTTAGATGCGGTATCGGTAACTACTGGCGATAACCATGTAATTAATACCCGAAATAGATTGATGCCAGTAGAACAAACTTGATGAACTTGCGTTTGTTTGCTGTCATCTTTGATGGCTTGCCAAGGCTCCATATCAGAAATATATTGATTGGCACTGTCTGCCAAAGTCATGATGATTTTAATCGCTTTTGAGTATTTACGGGCAATAAACAAGTCAGAAATTTCTTTAGAGCGGTCTACAAAAGTCTGATACAACTCAGGGTTGTGCAATTCGGCTGATAACTGACCATCAAATTTCTTTTTAATGAAGCCAGCACAGCGGCTGGCTATATTGACGATTTTCCCCACCAAATCTGAATTAACCTTGGTGACAAAGTCCTCTAAGTTTAAATCTAAATCAACAATTTTTTCCGATAATTTAGAGGCGTAATAATAACGCAAATAATCGGGCTTAAAATGTTTAAGATAAGTTGAGGCATTGATAAACGTACCCCTAGATTTGGACATTTTGGCGCCTCTGACGGTCACAAATCCGTGGACAAAAACAGAGTCAGGCATTTTTAGTTCTGCACCATACAACATGGCAGGCCAAAACAGGCTATGAAAATACAAAATATCCTTGCCTATAAAGTGTACCATTTGCGTATTGGCATCAGGCGCAATCCAATCCATCAAGTCTTCGCCATTTTGTTCGCAAACATATTTCAAACTGCCCAAATAACCCACCGGAGCATCTAGCCAAACATAGAAGTACTTGTCTTGTGTATCAGGAATCTTAAAGCCAAAGTAGGGCGCATCACGAGAAATATCCCAAGACTGCAAGCCCACTTCAAACCATTCTTTGAGTTTGTTGATGACTTGATCTTGCAAAGCGCCTTTGTTCATCCAGTCTTTTAACATCTCTTCAAAATTCTTTAAGTTCACAAAATAGTGCAAAGATTCTTTGATTATAGGTGTTGCACCAGAAATAGTAGAACGAGGATTGATCATTTCAGTCGCATTGTAAGTCGCTGCACAGCTTTCGCAGTTGTCTCCATACTGATCTGGAGCACCGCATTTGGGGCATTCACCCTTGATGAATCTGTCCGCTAAAAACATCTTCTTTTCAGGATCAAATAATTGTTCAACTACCTTCGTGTCAATGTGGCCATTTTCTTTTAACTTATTATAAATTTTCTGCACCATGAACTTGTTTTCAGGCGAATGTGTGGTGTGATAATGGTCATAAGAGATGTTAAAACCTTGCAGAGTATCCCAGTGCTCTTTTCTGCTGTTTTCAACAAACTCCTCAGGTGAAATCCCTTCTTTTTCTGCACGCAGCATAATAGGCGCACCATGAGAATCCTCAGCACACAAATAACGGACTTGGCGTCCCATGGCTCGGTTCATTCGCGCCCAAATATCAGACTGAGTGTGTTCTAACACGTGTCCTAAATGTAATGCGCCATTGGCATAAGGCAGGGCGGAAGTGATGAATAGTTTTCTTGTATCTAGTTTTCTTGTGTCTGGCATGAATAATGTAATGATTGTAAAGTTTAAAAGTGTATTATGTCATTAATTTATAGCAGCTTAATGTTTTTATTGGTGAATTAACAAAAAATAATTAGCATCTGCACTTTTTACGAATAGAATAAGCTTTTCTAAATCAATTAATTAACCCAATGCTTACTCAAAAACAATACAATGATTTTGAACAACAAGGCTATAATCGCATTCCTTTGTATACATGTGTTTCAGCGGATTTAGATACGCCGTTGAGTGCTTGGCTAAAGTTAGCCAATGGTAAAAATACTTTTTTGTTGGAATCGGTTGTCGGTGGCTCGCGTTGGGGGCGTTATTCAATTATCGGTTTGTCAGCCGACATCAATTATGTCGCAAGAGGCAATCAAATCACCAAATATGTATTAGGTGAGATTGAAGAAAGTTATTCTTGCGACAATGTTTTGGATGAATTGAAACTTATTAAGGATGAATACAAAGTACCCAAAATGGCTGAGTTGCCCGCCTTTAATGGAGGTTTAGTCGGCTATTTGGGTTATGAAATTGTTGAACACATAGAAAATAAGCTCAAAGGCAAAGCGCCCAAGGATGAATTGCATATTCCAGATGTTAACTTGATGCTGGCAGAAGAAATTGCTGTGTTTGATAATTTGGCAGGCAAGGTGTGGATAATTATACACGCCAACCCTGATGATGACATGGCCTATGCAAAAGGCATGAAACGATTGGACGAACTTACACACAGATTGCGCAGTGGATCAACGGGTTACGCAGAAATCATTAATCAAAATATCATTGATAAATCCGATATAAAAATGTCATTTACCCAACAAGAATTTGAGCAAGCAGTTGAAAAATGCAAAGATTTGATAGAATCTGGTGATATTATGCAAGTAGTTCTATCACAACGCATGAGTACCCATTTTAATGCCAGGCCTTTAGATGTTTACCGAGCACTGCGTGCATCCAACCCCAGTCCTTATATGTATTTTATGGACTTTGAAGATTATCAGGTTGTAGGCTCATCACCTGAGGTATTGGTTCGCAAAGAGGGCGATACCGTGACATTAAGACCGATTGCTGGGACTCGACCTCGGGGGAAAACACCGGAAGAAGACGAAGCATTGGCGCAAGAATTGCTCAATGACCCCAAAGAACTGGCAGAACATTTAATGTTAATCGATTTGGGGCGCAATGATATTGGGCGTGTGGCACAAATTGGATCGGTCCAATTGGTGGACAAGATGGTTATCGAAAAATATTCACATGTGATGCACATTGTTTCTGAAGTTCAGGGCAAATTACAAGCAGGCAAAGACAATATTGATGTTTTAAAAGCCGTATTCCCAGCAGGTACATTGTCAGGTGCTGCCAAAGTTAGAGCCATGGAAGTGATTGCCGAACTTGAACCGGTGAAACGCAATGTCTATGCTGGAGCGGTTGGCTATTGGGGATGGCACGATGATATGGATTGGGCAATAGCTATTCGTACAGCCGTGATAAAAGATGAAATGTTGCATATTCAAGCAGGAGCAGGTTTGGTGGCTGACAGTGACCCCACAAAAGAATGGGAAGAGACATTGAACAAAGGCAAGGCCGTTTTTAATGCAGTTTCAATCGCCGCAAAGGGAGAGATGTAATGTTGCTGATGTTAGACAATTATGATTCATTCACCTACAATTTAGTCCAATATTTTGGCGAGCTCGGTTGTGAAGTTAAGGTGTTTAGAAACGATGAAATTACGGTTAAAGAAGCATTGTTACTTAATCCCAGCCAAGTGGTGATATCGCCTGGCCCATGTAATCCAGATTTAGCCGGTATTTCGATGGATCTTATCCAAGCCTGTGCAGGCAACACACCTTTGCTAGGTGTCTGTTTGGGTCATCAATCCATCGGTCAAGTATTCGGTGGAAAAGTTATCGGCGCGAAAAAAATCATGCACGGCAAGACTTCATTGATTAAACACAACAACAACAATGTTTTTACCAGCATAGAAAATCCCGTAAAAGTCACTCGCTATCATTCACTGGTGGTTGAAAAAGCCACCTTGCCTGATTGTTTAGAAATTACCGCATGGACAGAAGATAAGCAAGGCGACTTTGATGAAGTCATGGGTTTTAAACACAAAGAATATGCCATATCAGGGGTGCAATTTCACCCGGAAAGTATATTGACTGAACATGGGCATCAAATGTTGCGGAATTTTTTGCTAGGGGAATGATTTTAATTGTTGATTGTTAATTGTTAATCATGGCTATGCACTTAACTCCTGTTTCATGTTGCAACCTATTGATTTAGAATGTAATATATGGCATATTACATAAATCATTGATAAACCACTAGATTTGACTGGTATATATAGCTCTTTTGGTATCATTATTTCGTGGAACAGGAGCTAAGTACATAGTCATGTTGTTAATTAACGGTTTGAATATGCGTAGTTGCGGATTTCAAGGCACTAAATTTTTAGTTTAGCCTTAGCTTAGGTAAGTGCTACAATGTTGATATTTAGCACAAGGCCAGTATTAATTATTCACTTTGTTATGCCCTTTATTTTATTTCTATTCACCCATGATCCTAAAAAAACAGTATAAACAACAGCAAATAAATCACCTAAATAAATATAGTGTTTAGCATTGTATCTATTCCATTTTTATATAAATCCCAAATCCCGATATAGAAAACACAATGACAGCACAAGCCCTTAATGCACCTAAGAAATCAGCAAAAAGTCTCATCACCAATGAGGTGTATTTGATTTTTGTTGATTCCTTAAGCACATCAAGTACTTGCACTCTCAAATGCGTTTCTATATCGGGGTTTGGGTAAATACAAACCAATAGTTATGCAAGAAACCAAAATTCCATATGCAATATTTGCTTTCTTGGACATTCCAAATGGACTGATAACTCTAACGTCCCAAATTGCCATTGATAAATGAAACATACTTCCTAATAGCATTATTCCGATAATAAAATCTATAATCATATTTTTTCTGGTCCTGTTATTTTTGATTTTGGTTCATTCAAATTAGGCATAACGGTTAGTATGTGGCAAGTATCCCCCTATGTCACCATACCTGTCGCCTAAGAATTTAAAAATAATTTTTTAAAAACAGGAGATAAAAATGGCAACATTTAGCCAACAATTTAAAGTACAATCAGTTGACAAAGCACTAAACAGAAGTGCTGATCAAACAATTAAAGATATATCATTGAAACTAGGTGTTGGATTCTCAACACTTCAAAAATGGATACGTCTTACCAAAGATAATC
>CAZLZZ010000094.1:0-13012 GCA_964564165.1 uncultured Alcanivoracaceae bacterium
AATGAGAAAACTAGATTGTATAAATTAGACAGAACTTATTAATTGCAGTACTAGATAGTGCTTGACCGAGAAAGTATTCGTAGCGAGGGAAAGTCTGGTTTTCGGCAAAATTTTTCATTATTTGAGGAGAATAGCTAGCTATTTGACGAGGATAAGGAGGAATTTTGGCAAAATCCAGCTTTTCCGCAGTAGAATATTCTTTCTCGGTCAAGCACTAGATATGAGTTTTCACGTTGTTATTTGTAGGTGCGCGATTTATCGCTGGTTGGCACATAGGTCAACCACTATATTGAAGATTGAGAATAATTTTCGCACAGCGACACGGCGGCACAGCGAATGATCAAGAGCAGTTTTCGCACAGCGGCACAGCGTACACAGCGGAAGATCAAAAGCAATTGTCTGCATATTTAGTCCACATATTTAAGTTGGTAGAAATATGTTTACTAGACAAAATATGTTCTAAAAAGTGAAAATCATATCTTAACAAGGGTTATTTCCAACCAGTCAAATTAAATTAGTGTCTAATATTTTGTTATCTTCTCGTTTTTTTCTGCCTTTTGTTTTCCGCTTTTGATCTTCCGCTGTGCCGCCGTGCCGCTGTGCGATAATTGCTTTTAATCAACTAGATTGGTGTGAATTGAAAATAGGGCGGAGCCAAAGCACCGATTCCGACATGAGTTTTCACGTTGTTATTTGTAGGTGCGCGATTTATCGCTGGTTGGCACATAGGTCAACCACTATATTGAAGATTGAGAATAATTTTCGCACAGCGACACGGCGGCACAGCGAATGATCAAGAGCAGTTTTCGCACAGCGGCACAGCGTACACAGCGGAAGATCAAAAGCAATTGTCTGCATATTTAGTCCACATATTTAAGTTGGTAGAAATATGTTTACTAGACAAAATATGTTCTAAAAAGTGAAAATCATATCTTAACAAGGGTTATTTCCAACCAGTCAAATTAAATTAGTGTCTAATATTTTGTTATCTTCTCGTTTTTTTCTGCCTTTTGTTTTCCGCTTTTGATCTTCCGCTGTGCCGCCGTGCCGCTGTGCGACAATTGCTTTTGGTTTTATTTAGCGACCCAGTGTTTATCTATTGCGCATCCAAATATCGCTCAGAATCCAATGCTGCCATACAGCCTGTTCCAGCAGATGTTATGGCTTGACGATAAATATGGTCAGAAACATCACCTGCGGCAAATACGCCTTTAATGGTTGTTTGTGTGGCATTGCCATTTTGACCTGTTCCAACTTTAAGATAACCATGTTTCATTTCTAACTGGCCTTTAAAAATCTGGGTATTTGGGCTGTGTCCAATGGCGATAAAAACACCATCAACATCAATTTTACGCATTTCATTGGTGTTTTTGTCTTTTACATTAATGCCTGTTACGCCCATTTTGTCGCCTAGCACCTCATCTAAATTGTTATTCCAAATAAATTCAATATTGCCTTTTTCTGCTTTGGCTTTGATTCTATCAATAAGAATTTTTTCAGAACGCAATGTATCGCGTCTGTGTACTAAGTAAACTTTTGAGGCAATATTGGACAAATACAAAGCTTCTTCAACAGCGGTATTACCACCACCAATAACAGCCACAGGCTTATCACGATAAAAGAAACCATCACAAGTAGCACAAGCCGACACACCTTTGCCTTTGAATGCTTCTTCAGATTCCAAGCCTAAATATTTGGCACTGGCACCGGTTGCGATAATTAAGGCATCGCAGGTATAGGTCGCAGAGTCACCCTTTAAAACAAAAGGCCTTTGCTCTAATTCCACTTCATTGATGTAATCATGGACTATTTTCGTATCGAATTTTTCAGCATGTTTTAACATACGGGCCATTAAATCAGGTCCTTGTAAATCATCGGGGTCTCCAGGCCAGTTTTCTACTTCGGTGGTTGTCATTAATTGACCACCCTGCTCTATTCCAGTAATTACAACTGGGTTTAGATTCGCACGCGCCGCATATACAGCAGCTGTATATCCCGCTGGGCCAGAGCCGACAATAATTAGTTTGTGATGAATGATTTCGCTCATGAATGTTCTCTGTAAATTTATAATACGGGTATTTTAACAAAATTTTGAGATATTGCTATTAGGGATTATTAATTGTTGTATTCGGTTTATTGAATCAATCTTTTATTTTACCACCCTAATCCCGATATAGAAATGCGTTTGATAGTGTAAGTCCTTGATGTCCATAGGAGAGCCGTAAAAACCGTAGCTACCTTATTGATGATGAGAATTTTTATGGGTTTTCTATATCGGGATTAGGATGCTACTGTACCGTTAAAATTGTAAGTTGGATTTTACCCGAACAGTCATTAAGTTAATTCAATTCCATCAATATCAATTTCTGGCTCTGGGATCATCTTTTTTTCTGCGATGGTGGCACCCACTTCTTCCATGGTGATTGAATCAATGTCCAGTTCGGGTTCTGCGATTATTTTCTTTTCGGCAAAGATGACACCTACTTCTTCCAGTGTTAAGTCTGAAATATCAATATCTAATTCGGGCATCTCTTCTTTCTCGGCAAACGTGACTCCCACTTCATCTATCTGAAATTTTTGTAAGTCAAACTCTGGTTTTTCAACAGGTTGCTCAGTACCCATTTCTGCACCTAACTCATCTAAAGAGAATTGCGAGGTGTCATAATACTTGGGTTGTATAAAGGCTTTATTAGCAAATACAGCACCCACTTCTGATAGAGTTATTGATTGATCTGTAGTATCTTCTTCGGATTCTTGTTTAACCATCGACACCCTAAGGCCAGCTTTTTTTAAGGCTGCACGAAAATGGCTGGCTTTTTCTAGAGTCACTGATTTTTTTAAAGGCCTTGGCTTGCCATCAAAAAACACTTGGGCCTTTTCAATAGGCACTTTGAACATTTTAGAAAAATGCAAAACCGCCTTTTCTTGGTCAATTTGCCTGACAAACTTGCCTTTAAATACGATATCAAATAATGCTTCATTCATAAAAATCGCCTCGTTCTTTTAATCTCTTATCTTGCTGTAACCAAAGGTCATTTAACCAAGTTTGCAAGTCCTTTCTGAATGGCAAATTGGTTATGTAATTTTTATTTTTCAAACCATCAGGTATCTTTACTTTATTGATATTCACCTCTACTTTATCATATTTTCCTGACATATACTGCCATGCATTGGGGGCTTTGGGTAAATATTTAATACTGACCAAAATTAGATAGTTCATTTGTTCACCCATTGAACCCAAAACAAATCCTATCCCGCCTGATTTGGGCTTTAACAAATGCGTGTATTTTGAATACTGCTTCTTGTGTTTTGCAGCGGTAAACCGCGTGCCTTCAACAAAGTTAATCACCGAGATGGGGTAGTCTTTGAATTTTTCACAAGCTTTTCTTGTGACTTCTAAATCTTTGCCTTTCATCTGTGGATTTTTTGCCAAGTAATCTGCTGAAAATCGCCGCATAAAAGGAAAATCAAGAGCCCACCAAGCCAAGCCTAACAGGGGAATATAAATGAGTTCTTTTTTTAGAAAGAATTTAAGGAAAGGGATTTTGTTTTTTAATATACTTTGTAAAATAGGAATATCTGCAGCAGAACAGTGATTGCTTATTACCAAACACCACTCGTCCATTGCCAAGTTATCTAACCCCGAAACTTGTATTTTTTCTCCATGCAATATTCGGTGTGACATGGCATTTATGCCAATCCAGTTATTGGCAATCCCTATCAAAAATCGCGACAAAATCCTTTGAATACTGTTCACAGGAATCAAAAATTTTAAAAGCGAAAAGACCAATAAAATAGGCACCCAAAACACGGTGTTAATTATTAGAAAAGTTAAAAATATTATGCCTTTAAATAATGCCATAGACCTAAAATCAATTGATGTTGGATTATTTTAGCCAGTTTTCATTTATTTTTCATCTTAATTTGTCATTATTTGGTATAACTGGTAAAAATTCATTATACATTTTGTTGTCTTGCGGATAAAATACATCTCTTTATTCAAATATAGAGATATATCAAATATGAGCAATTATCTTTTTACATCTGAGTCCGTTTCCGAAGGCCATCCAGATAAACTGGCAGATCAAATCTCTGATGCAGTATTGGACGCTATTCTTGAACAGGACAAGTCTGCACGTGTTGCCTGCGAAACCATGGTCAAAACTGGCACAGCAATTATTGCTGGTGAAATCACCACTTCTGCTTGGGTAGACCTTGATGAAGTGGTGCGCAAAGTCATTACTGATGTGGGTTATGACAATTCAGACGTGGGTTTTGATGGCAACACTTGTGCTGTGATGTCATTGATTGGCAAACAATCGGTTGATATTAACCAAGGTGTTGACCGGGCAATTCTAAAAGAACAAGGTGCGGGAGATCAAGGATTGATGTTCGGCTACGCTTCCAATGAAACCGATGTATTGATGCCTGCACCCATCACATTTTCACATAGATTGGTTGAGCGTCAAGCCTATGTTCGCAGAACTGGAAAACTGTCATGGTTACGCCCCGATGCAAAATCACAACTGACCTTTAGATATATTGATAACAAACCAGTGGCCATAGATGCCGTTGTTTTATCTACCCAACACGACGATGATATTTCCCTAAAAGACTTGCGCGAAGCAGTGATGGAAGAAATCATTAAACCAGTATTGCCAACCCAATGGCTGGATACCAATACACAATATCACATTAATCCAACTGGCAAATTTGTAATTGGTGGACCAGTAGGTGACTGTGGTTTAACTGGACGCAAAATTATCGTTGATACCTACGGCGGTATGGCCAGACATGGCGGTGGTGCATTTTCTGGCAAAGATCCTTCAAAGGTCGATCGGTCCGCTGCTTATGCTACACGCTATGTGGCAAAAAACATTGTAGCCGCAGGTCTTGCTGATCGTTGCGAGGTACAAGTTTCGTATGCGATTGGCGTGGCAAAACCCACTTCGATTAGTGTCACAACTTTTGGCACCAACAAAATTCCTGAAGCTCGTATCGAAGAATTGGTTCGTGAACATTTCGATTTAACACCTTATGGGATTATCACAGGGCTAGATCTTGTTCGGCCTATTTATCAAAAAACAGCTGCCTACGGCCACATGGGTCGAGAGGATACTGATTTTACTTGGGAAAATACAGACAAAGCAGAGTTGTTAAAAGACGCTGCTGGATTATAAACAAACACTCATAATCGGTTAATTGGCTTCACAGACTGTAAAGCCAACTACCCGATATGAGTACTAAACAATTTATTTATTAGAGAAAAACATGACACAAAATAACAAAGATTACATTATTAAAGACATCAGCTTGGCAGAATGGGGGCACAAAGAGTTCCGTATCGCAGAAACAGAAATGCCTGGCTTAATGAAGATTCGTGATGAATACAAAGACTCGCAACCTTTAAAAGGCGCTCGTATTGCGGGTTCATTGCACATGACCGTTCAGACTGCTATTCTTATAGAAACATTGATTGCACTAGGTGCCGATGTGCGTTGGGCCAGTTGTAATATTTATTCAACCCAAGATCATGCCGCAGCAGCGATTGCCGATCAAGGTATTCCTGTATTTGCCGTTAAGGGTGAAACTTTGGATGAATACTGGGAATATACGCACCTCATTATGCAATGGTCAGATGGTGGTACACCTAACATGATTTTAGATGATGGTGGTGATGCAACGATGTTATTGATGCTGGGTTCAAAAGCGGAAAAAGATATTGCAGTCTTAGACAATCCCGAATCTGAAGAAGAAATTTGCCTGTTCAATTCAATCAAGAAAAGATTACCAACAAGTAACGGTTGGTATACAAAGGCCTTAGCAGGTATCCAAGGTGTTACCGAAGAAACAACAACAGGTGTTCATAGATTATATGAATTAGCCAAAGCTGGCGACCTGCCCTTCCCTGCGATTAACGTCAATGATTCAGTAACCAAATCTAAATTTGACAACTTATATGGTTGTCGCGAATCATTGGTTGACGGTATCAAACGTGCAACGGATGTGATGATAGCAGGAAAAGTTGCCATCGTTTGTGGATTCGGCGATGTGGGCAAGGGTTGCGCACAATCTTTGCGCGGGCTTGGTGCTTCAGTTTTAATCACAGAAGTAGATCCAATTTGCGCCTTACAAGCCTCAATGGAAGGCTACCGTGTTGTGAGGTTAGATGATGTTTGCGACCAAGTAGACATCGTTGTTACAGCAACTGGCAACTACAATATCGTGACTTATGAGCACATGAAAAAAATGAAAAACCAAACAATCGTTTGTAACATCGGTCATTTTGACAACGAAATTGATGTGGCAGGATTAGAAGAAAAGTGTGAATGGGACAATATTAAAGATCAAGTCGACCATGTTATATTTGAAGACGGCAAAAGAATCATTCTTTTGGCACGTGGACGATTAATCAATTTAGGTTGTGGCACTGGTCACCCCAGTTTTGTAATGTCTAATTCATTCACCAATCAAGTACTGGCTCAGATTGAATTGTTTTGTGATGGTGACAAATATGGCAATGATGTTTATGTATTGCCGAAAATACTGGATGAAAAAGTGGCGCGTTTACACTTAGACAAAGTTGGTGTTAAGCTAACCCGTTTAACTGAAAAACAAGCAGCGTATATTGGTGTAACACCTGATGGACCCTATAAGCCTGAACATTATAGATACTAGTTTAGTACTCCGTAGGGGAGCACCCATGTGTGCTCCCGTTTTATCAGGGTGGACACACGGGCCCACCCCTACGAAATATAAACAACAGAGATAAAAATGAAAAAACCAAAATTTAGTTTCGAATTTTTCCCAGCTCGTACCGATGAGCAAAAAATAGTATTGCAAAATACTCAGGGGAAACTGCGCAAACTCGATCCTGAATTTTTCTCCGTTACCTTTGGCGCAGGTGGCTCTACAGTTGAAGCAACTACCCAGACGGTTTTAGAACTAAAGAAACACAAAACTCCTTTGGTTATCCCTCATCTTTCTTGCATGGGCGGCACGCCTGAGTCCATTAAAATTCTGTTACAAAAATATTTGGACAATGACATCAATCACATCCTTGCTTTGCGTGGAGATGTTCCTTCTGGCATGGGTTCGGTGGGTTATTTTAGACATGCTAACGAGCTGATTGAATTTATCAAAACAGAATTTAACGATCAGTTCAATATTACTGTTGGTTGTTATCCAGAAGTTCATCCCGAATCAGACAGCAAAGAAACCGAACTGAAATACTTTAAACAAAAGGTAGAAACAGGTGCTTCACAAGCAATCACTCAGTTCTTCTTTAATGCCGATGCTTACTTTGCCTATCTAGATGAATGTCAGAAAAAAGGCATAGATATTCCCATCATTCCGGGCATTATGCCCATCACCAACTTTAGTAACATCAATCGTTTTTGCGGCTTCTGCGGCGCAGAGATGCCCCGCTGGCTAAAATACAAACTCAAAAGTTATGGCGATGATCGAGTTTCTATTCAGAAATACGGCACAGAATTTATCACAAAACTGTGTGAACAGTTATTGCAGGGCGGCGCTCCAAGCTTACACTTTTATACCTTAAATCGTGCAAAAGCCACTTTGGATATTGTTTCTAATTTAGTGCTTGGCCGAGAAAGTATTCGTAGCGAGGGAAAGTCTGGTTTTAGGCAATAATTTCTCATTATTTGAGGAGAATAGCTGGCTATTTGACGAGGATAAGGAGGGATTTTGGCAAAATCCAGCTTTTCCACAGTAGAATATTCTTTTTCGGTCAAGCACTAATTTAACTTAACACGCGTTGAATGATACAAGGAACTTCCGCATTGCTTTAGATTTTTTTTGTGTTCATCAAGTTTTCTGTTACATGAATAGCAAAGCCACTGCCTGCTTCAGTAAATATGTTTGCCACAGTCAAGATACCTGCTTGTTTTAATTGTTCCGTTTCTTCTGGATATTTTGTAGTTGAGGCTATTTGACCATCAAAATTGGCTTCTTTCAATTGTTCTAAAACAGACAATGTGGTACTGAATTTCGGCAATGTAAGCATAACGAGTTTTATAGTGTGCTGTGCCTGAATCCGATCCCAAAAATCCGCATCACTGGGGTCACCTTGCATAACATTTCTATGGGTTGTTTGTAAATTATCGACTATTACAGAGTCAATATCTACCCCAATGACTTTTTTTCCATAATACTCTCTCATTTGATCATAAGCACCTGTACCCAGTGTACCCATGCCTACAATCATAATTTCTGCTCCACCAACATCAATAGCTTTATCCGCTTTTAGGCGCTTATTACTTTGTAATTTTCTTAAATAGACTTTATTGCGAGAGAAAACTGTATTGGCCTTGGCATTCATAATGGCAGCAATCACAAAGGAAAAAGACATAGCAATAGCAATGATTATCAGCCAGTCACTATTAATCCAACCATTGCTTACAGAGATAGCTGCCACTATTAAGCCAAACTCACTGTAATTAGTGAGATTAATTGTTGCCAACAACGAGGTCCTTGCTCTGAGTTTGAAACCCAATAACAAGCTTAAAAACAAAGCAGATTTGATAAATATAAAAGGCGTAATAAGAACAGCAATAATAAGAATCTCTGTAGTAATATTACCAGAAAGTCCAATTGATATAAAGAATCCAAGTAAAAACAAATCTTTAAATCCAAGCATGCTTTTAGCAATATCGTCAGCTTTGGGATGCGAAGCAATCAACATTCCTAGAATTAAAGCACCTAAATCACCTTTCATTGCCACCAGCTCAAAAATTTCTGAACCACCAAGTGCTAAAATAAACCCGAAAAGAATCAACAACTCTCCATAACCCACTTTTTTTAATATCCAATAAAGCACAAAACGAAAGGGAATAAGCAACACCAATGACAAAGCCCAAATTGAGGGAACTTTTGCTTCTGAAACTGCCAAAAATACAACTGCCACAATATCTTGCATAATCAAAATACCAATAGCAATACTGCCATGCAGGGATTTCAATTCACCTCGTTCTTCAAGAACTTTAACCACAAAAACGGTGCTTGAAAAACTTAAAGCAAAAGCAATAATTAATGCACCTTGGAAATCCATAGCCAACAAGTTTGACAGGCCAAATAATGCCAATCCATATAAAATCAATCCAAACACCAAAATAGTAATCGACATATGGAGCGTAGAGAGCACCCAAACATGTGGCTTAATTAATTGTTTGAGATTAATTTTTAGACCAATTGTAAATAGCAACAAAGTAATGCCTATTTCTGCTAACTTCTGAAATAATTCAGTATTTATTGAGTCCTGAGTGTTAAGAATAAAACCAGTTATTAAAAACCCTACTAAAGGCGGCAAACCAACCATTCGTGATAAGAACCCAAGCACAAATGCCAATGTTAGCCATCCAACATCACCTACAGCTATCCAATCTAAAACCATTTTTTATTTTCCAACCTCTATTACTGAACAACCCTTAATAGTCATTAGTTTTTATTAAGATTTCTTTAACACCGTATAATTCCATCCAAGTGCCACCTTCTGATATTTTATTAGAAGATTTTAATTTTAACAACCTTTACTTACATCTCTCTAGGCTTTTATTTCAAGGTTTTTAGGAGTTTGTTCGAGAATAAAAAACATACTGTGACAAAACTAGATTTATGCGTATCATCCCTGATACTTACCCACATCAGTGTGGGCTTACGTGAAAATTCTTTCCATAAGAATTTTTGGCTATATTTCCCACTAATTCTCGCTAAATATACCTTGGTGATAAGTTGTTTTTTAGGTTTACTATACATACCAAGTGATAGTACTCTAATTCGCGTTTTTATATCGGGATTAGGGAAGTAACAAAAAGTGAGAAACATATTTAAAAATAGTGAACAATCTTCTTTTCGCATATATAATAGATAACTCCTCATAAAACAACCAATGATTTATGCGGGCAATTGATACTTGACCCTAGCATGTTAAGTTCCTTTGTCTGAATTTTAATTTTTTTAAATCATTTTTATTTATTTACAACAGGCTAACGCATGACCTCTATGACATTTCTAAGTTTCAACTTGCCAATAGTCGCTTTACTGCCATTTCTGGGCGCCATATTTACAGCATGGGCAGCTAAAATTAATCGTTTAGCGTCGGCATGGGTAGCTGCGCTCGTCACCATTCTTACCTTGGCTTTTTTAGCTCCTTCTATGGCACAGGTGTTTGCGGGCGACACATTGATTCAGAGTTGGACTTGGATGCCAGCAATTGGTTTGGAATTTGCCTTTCGTTTAGACGGTTTGGCGTTGTTGTTTGCATTGTTGATTTTGGTCATTGGGTTATTGGTTATTGTTTACGCCCGTTATTACCTCTCCAAAAAAGATTCGATGGGGCGACTTTTTGCCTATTTATTGATGTTTATGGGCTCCATGCTTGGGATTGTACTGTCGGAAAACCTTATTTTGATGGTGGTTTTTTGGGAGTTGACATCTTTGACTTCATTTTTGCTCATTAGTTATTGGCAGCACCGTCAAGATGCCCGTGCTGGTGCGCGTATGGCCTTAATTATTACTGGTGGTGGCGGCTTGGCCTTGTTGGCTGGGGTGTTATTGCTAGGGCATGTGGTGGGCAGTTACAACTTGACCGATGTACTCGCTGCGGGCGATTTAATTCGTGGCCACGACCTGTATGTTCCAATTTTAGTGTTGATTTTGATTGGTGTATTCACTAAGTCTGCGCAGTTTCCCTTTCATTTTTGGTTGCCACATGCGATGGCCGCCCCTACACCAGTGTCTGCCTATTTACACTCCGCTACTATGGTCAAAGCAGGAATTTTCTTATTGGCCCGTTTCTTTCCCGTGTTATCAGGTACGCCTGAGTGGACTTGGTTGGTGGGTGGTGCTGGCTTGATTACCCTCTTGATCGGCGCATATACTGCGCTGTTTCAACATGATATTAAAGGATTGTTGGCATATTCAACCATCAGTCATTTGGGATTAATTACATTGTTATTCGGTTTTGGAACGCAAATGGCGGCGGTTGCGGCAATTTTCCATATTATTAACCATGCTACGTTTAAGGCCTCTTTATTTATGGTGGCAGGCATCATTGACCACGAAACCGGCACACGAGACATGCGGCGACTCAATGGCTTGTTCAAATACATGCCGCACACCGCCGCCTTAGCGATGATTGCGGCGGCGGCTATGGCAGGGGTTCCATTATTAAACGGCTTCTTAAGTAAAGAGATGTTCTTTGAGCAAGCATTAACCGCTTCGAATGCCTCTATTTGGGCATGGGCAATTCCCTTTTCAGTGATTATTGCGACAATATTCTCAGTTGCTTATTCATTGCGCTTCATTCACGATGTCTTCTTTAATGGCAAGCCAATTGACCTGCCTAAAAAACCGCATGAACCACCCCGTTTCATGAAAATCCCTGTCGATTTTTTGGTCATTATTTGTTTGGCGGTTGGGATTGTTCCAATGTTTACCGTAGCGCCTATATTAGCGGTGGCCGTGGCAGGAACATTACAAACCACACCGCCTGAGTACAGTTTGGCGATTTGGCACGGATTTAACTTACCTTTGTTAATGAGTTTTGTAGCATTGGTGTTAGGCACTTTGGTGTATGTGATGCGCAAACGATTGTTTGCATGGCATGAATCATTCTTGGCACATTGGGATGCGCGTATTATTTTTAATGCTATTTTGGGTGGATTGAACACTTTTGCAATTCGCGTAACACGTTCGTTTGATAAAGGCTCTTTGCAAAATGCGTCAATGTGGGTGATTGTAACAGCATTGGTGGCTGGATTTATTGGCTTTAACAGTGTTTCGGCTCCTTTATTGGGCGATCGAGCCTTAATGCCTGTGGATGCTGTGAGTGTTTTGGCGGTTGCAATTTTAATGATAGCCAGTGTGCTTACTGTGGCATGGCATAGAAAACGTTTAATATCGTTGGTCATGTTAGGCGTAGTGGGATTAATTATAGCCTTATTATTTGTCAAGTTTTCTGCGCCAGATTTAGCATTAACGCAGCTTTCTGTCGAGATTGTTACAATTGTTTTATTGTTATTGGCATTGTATTTCTTACCGCAAACCACCCCTAAAGAGACCAAAAAATCGCGTGTGAGTCGCGATATTGTGATTGCTTTATGCTCAGGTGTTGGCGTGACATTGTTAACCATGGCTGTTTTAACACGTGATTTTACTCCTATTTCAGAGTTCTTTTTATTAAATTCTGTGCCAGGTGGCGGTGGAACCAATGTAGTGAATGTTATTTTGGTTGACTTTAGGGGAACCGATACATTGGGCGAGATTGTCGTATTGGCTCTAGCAGGTTTGGGTATTTTCGCCATGTTACAAGGCATGAAATTGTATGCGCCAAATAAAGACACAAATGGGCGTTTATGGAACAGTGATCTGCACCCAGAAATCATGCAAACCTTAACCCGGCTGTTATTGCCATTGATGCTGATGATTGCCATCTTTATTTTCTTACGTGGCCATAACTTACCAGGGGGTGGTTTCATTGCTGGGTTGGTTGCTGCAGTTGCCTTAATCGTGCAGTATTTATCCAACGGTATCGCCTGGACTAATGACCGTCTAAAAGTTGACATGCATTGGATCATTGGCTTTGGCTTGTTAATTGCCACCGCTACAGGCTTGGTGGCTATGGGATTGGGCTATCCATTTATGACCACCGCATTTACCTATTTAAATTGGCCGGTTGTGGGTAAGTTTGAAGTGGCCAGCGCCATTGCTTTTGATTTGGGCGTGTTCTTAGTGGTCGTGGGTGCAACCGTCATGAGTTTGATTGAACTTGGAAAACTCAGCAACAACTCACATCAAGCACCGATTGAACCAGAAACACAACATAAACAGCAACTTAAACCACAGCAGGAGACAATCTAATGGAATGGCTTATTTCACTGGCAATAGGGACACTGGCAGCAAGCGGTGTGTACTTAACATTGCGTGCTCGCACCTTTCCCGTAGTGATAGGGTTAACCTTATTGGCGTATGCCGTAAATATCTTCTTATTTGC
>CAZLZZ010000095.1:0-12970 GCA_964564165.1 uncultured Alcanivoracaceae bacterium
TTTTTTTATAAAGGCAATAGATTCCCGCCTTCGCGGGAATGACGACGGTGGGTGACCAGTTACAAAGTATAATTTTAGGTTACCTTGCTATACGGTAGTTTGATGGTTTTTAGTTTTTTAGAAAATCGAGAACGGCAAGACTAAACAGACTGTGAAGGCATTCTGATGACGAGTAAAAATGGTATAAATTTCGCTGCTTTTCGTTGAAAAACTTGGAATTAGCTAGCTAGTCGCTACGTTTTCCGCCTCAATCAGTAAATTTTCTCCTCATCTTTCTTTCGCCCCATAATACTTTCACAGTCTGTAAAGTCTCGCACCCGTGAGTTATTTCACAGCCTCGTTGCGAGATAGCTTTTGATTTTGATCTTTTATTTTGATTGTTAATTGCTAATTGAATATTTTTTGCTATAATCTTGGGTTCCAAAGAGATTGTTGAATGATCAGCAATTACACATAAATCCGTAAATTATATTAGGAGAGTCAAAATGGCAAGAGGCATTAATAAAGTAATCGTGGTCGGTAATCTAGGCCAAGACCCAGAAGTACGCTATACCGCAGGTGGTGCAGCGGTTACAAACATATCGGTTGCAACTTCAGAGCAGTGGAAAGACAAAAACACAGGTGAAGACATCACTAAAACAGAATGGCATCGCATTGTTTTTTTTGGTCGTTTGGCTGAAATCGCAGGCGAATACCTGAAGCGTGGCAGTCAAGTCTATATCGAGGGTAAACTACAAACCAATAAGTGGCAAGACAAAAACAACCAAGACCGTTACACCACAGAAATCATAGCCAATGAAATGCAAATGTTGGGTGCAAAAAGCGGTGGCCAAGGTCAATTTGGCGGTGGACAAGCACCAGCAGCACCAAGAGCCAATAATCCACCACAGCAGAATCAAGGTGGACAAGGTGGTGGCTACCAAAACCAGAATCAAGGTGGGCAACAAACCCAAGCCCCGCAAAACAATCAAGCCCCAGCACAACAAGCCCCAGCGTTTGATGATTTTGATGATGATATACCTTTTTAATTGTTATTGATGAATTGTTAATGAAAAAGCTCGGTGAGCCAGGGCTTTTTTTATTATTGTAAATCAAGAGGAGATAAATGAGAGTAATTATTGGTAAGCCAATGGCATCTAAAGATAATAACAAATATCCGTAAAAAGAAATTCATGCTGTATTGATGTTTGTTAATTCAGACAATCATGAAGATGCAGTTTCAATTGTACATAAAAAAATGAAACAGTTGAATTGGCAAGAAGTTCAGATGGATAGAATAGGGGATTTGGATATCAATAAATTTAGTTCACAAGATACATCGCTAACAGGTTCGTTTGAATCTGCTTTAGAAGCAGGATTTAGAGCTATAAATTATTCTGGCATAGTGGAATCGTTTTAATTGTAGGAGTTCATATAATTTAATAGAAGATTTCCGCCTAGCGGAAATGACGAATAAGCGTGAAATATATCAGTTGTTTTTAATCTTTGTTTTTCATTAATCATTCGCCATTAATAATTATAACCTAATATAATCAATCAACATGCCCATAAGTAAACCAAGTAAATATGGCTTGATCATTTTCTAGTACATCTATCAATATGCCTTCTCCTGAACGACTTTCTCCACCATACCAAGTGCCAGAGGTCCAACTGTGGTCGTTCATTTGATCAAAGCCTGTTAGTTGACAATCTAACAGTCCACTATTGGTTCCCAACCTGGTTAATGGATAACCTCCGTTAATAGACTGTTGATTGCTGTTGGTATAATTGTAGTTTAATTGCGCGGTATCGCAGGATGAAAATTCTACCTCAATTTGCCCCCAAACAATTCTTTCAATTAAATCGGGGTCAAACTCTGCACCAAACACGCCGCCTTTGGTGGTCTGAACTTCTATGTTTAGTGTGTTGTCGGAAAAATCGCCTGTACCTATTAACCATGCTTGGTCAGTTTTTTTTGCTTTGTTTTCTAAAATGGTTGAATCTAAGTTTAATAATTCAAAATAATTTATTCGGTTGGGTATTGTTTGTTCTATCGTATCTATCATTGATTGCGGTATCCGATCTGCTCGGTATGTTATAGCTAAATATGCCAAATAACTTTCGGCTACATCTTCTGTATTTGAGTTGTCACGTGCATAAGTAGATATGAAATCTGGATCTTGGTTTTGAGCATTTCGCCACTGAAAACTATTTTTATGTAATGGATCAAGCGATGTATGTACGCCTTCATGAATGAAGACTTCTTCTAAAAAACCTTCACTAATATAGTCTTGTGCAATCTGTCCAGTATGTATCAAAAAATTATTGTTGCCGCCTCCAAAAGTATGACTGCCTTTGTGAATCCAAACGGTTTGTAGTCCCGCCCTTAATGATTTCGGAATGCGACCTATGGCAGGTGCATAAATTTCCACTTGTTGTTGCGATAGAGCAACAGTGGCAAATTCAGGGTTAACTTGAAATTCAACTACAAAACCATCGGCATATATCACTTCAAATAAATAAGCATTATTGACATTAAAAGAAGCTGTTCGGTAATCATACATGGTTCTATTGCCTTGTCCAACGTAGCTAAATGAATGATATGTGCTTGGATCAGAATCAGTAATAATATCGGGGTGTATGAAAACAGTACCAAAAAACGGAGGTTCAGCATGACTAAGATTGCTGGAGATTAGTAAGCTTATGAATAAAACCTTTAAATATGGTGTTTTGATATATTTACCTCACCTTATTAATGATTAATTCCACTAAATTATTTGAAGATACCTTGATTTCAATTTCTTCACTTTGTAAATCACCGGATTGTGGCGTGGCATTTCCTGAAAAGCTAATGCGCGCACCTACTTTAACGTTATCAAAATCGCTTAAGTTTCTGTTGGCTTGCATGTTGTTTTTGTCTGTTAATAAAAGTGTCATTGGAAATAATTTTTCTATTTGATTTAATGGCCGTTTTATAACTGAAATTGGCATTGGTATACCATTGATTGCTTTTGAGTAGATGAAAAGTACAGCAGGTTTACCATCAAGTCTATTAAGTAACTCTTTATCCACATCAATTAGTAAGCTAATGGTTGGTGATTTATCATCAATAGAATCTTTTGCATCATTGCTATCAAGCTGAGGAGAAATTTGAGGGGGTTTTAATTGTTGTCTAACATCAATCAACTGCTCAGACAGTTGCTTTTTAGCACCATCATCGTTCATTAAATCATAGAGATTTGTCCACAATTCGTTAGTTTTTACATAATCTTTTTTCTCATAAAATGTCATGCCCAATAACCACAAGGCCTTTTGATTGTTGGGGTCAAGTTCTACGGCTCGTGCTAACAAGCCCTCTGGCTCACCCAAAAAACTGCGCTGGTTGTTTGCAAGGGCAATGGCTTCCGCTAGTTCGGTCAATATAACGGGTTCATTGGGAACCAGTTCATTGGATTTTCTGTAAGCTATAAGTGCCTTGTTGTAATTTTTTAAAGAAATTTGTGAACGGGCATAAAGCATTTGTCCATCAACATCTTCTGGGTTCTGCGCCAAGCGTGCTTCTAATTGAGCGATGGCATCTTGCATGCTCAATTGTGGGGCCTGAGTCTGATTTTGATTTTGATTTTGTTGCTGATTGTTTTGAGTTGCTGCCAAGCCAGTATTGTTGATTGCTTGTGGGGAGCCCAGTAATAAATACAAAGCAAAACTTACCGGAATAAGTAACACAGACAAAACTAGGGTCACTTTTAGGTTTCCACTTGAGTTGTTTTTTTGTAACAAATAAGACAGTTGTGATTCGTGCTTTTTTCTATCCTCTTGGCTCAATGATTTATCTTGTAGAGCGGTTAACAGGTGTTTTTGTGCCTGTGAATGGGTGTTGTTGGCTTTTCTAAATAGTAGCCAAAAAATAAACATTCCTAAAAATGAGATCGATAAAAAAACCAAAATGGTTGCTGTATTCATGATTGCGCCTCTTGTTTTTTCGGGTCCTTTTGGTTGCGTTTAATATTGATGATTAGCAGGGTTGCCGCAATTAATAAAACCAAAAATGGCATCACCCACAAAGCAATAGTGTCCATGCGTATCGGTGGTGAATACCTGACGAAGTCACCATACCTAGCAACCAGGTAATCGGTTATTTGGGTTTGATCCTGACCTTGTTTAACCAGTTTAGATATTTCGTTGCGCAAATCTTTGGCTAAGGTCGCATCAGAATCAGCGATGTTTTGATTTTGACAGACTAAACAACGGATTTCTATAGTCAGTTGTTGGTAATCAAGACGCTGTTGCTCGGTTTCAAATTCGTGTATGTCGATTGCAATAGCTGGATTGCTTATGCTTATAGCTAGTAACAATATTAATGGTATTAATAATTTTTTCATAATTTGTAGGATGGAGCCTATCCATCAGTATTTATTGCTTTGTTTTGTTTAGTTGAACAGAGGCCATCAAGCTGCTATTTGTACTTTTTAATCAATGGCAGCAATTCATCTCGTATTTTCTGTCGGGTCACTTCCCCAACAATTTTATGGCGAATAATGCCATTTGCATCAATCAAATAAGTTTCTGGTACGCCATAAACACCAAAATCAATGCCAACCAAGCCATCAAGATCAACCAAAACATCTTTGTAAGGGTCACCAAATTGTCGCAACCACCGTTTGGCATCTGAATCTTCGTCTTTGTAGTTCAATCCATAAACTGGGATAATATTTTGTTTGGCGAATTCGTCAATTATTGGGTGTTCAATACGGCAACTAGGACACCAACTGGCCCAAACATTGAGTAGGTACATTTGGCCATTTAAAGTTTCGTTGTTGATGGTTTTGTCGTTCATTAAAGACGGTAGACTAAATTGTGGTACTGGTTTGTCAATTAATGCCGATGGAAGCAAGTTGGTATCTTTGCCGAGTCCATTATACAACAGCACTATTAATGACAAAAACACCACTAACGGGATGAGTGCTTTAAAGATGTGTTTTTTATTCATGCCAAATATTCTTTAATATTTTCTTGTTTTAATTTTTTTGCATGACGGAAATAACGCTTATCAGTTGCAGCCAATAATCCACCCAGCATCATCAAAACGGCCCCGCCCCACATCCAACGAATGAAGGGTTTGATATATATGCGCACAGCCCAGCCGCCTTCATCATTGATTTTTTCACCCAATGAAATATAAATATCACGTGTGAATCCAGCATCAATCGCAGCCTCTGTCATCGGGCTGCTTTGGCGAGGATAAGTACGTTTTTGTGGCTTCATTACTGCAACTTCCTGTCCGTCTTTGGTTACGACAAAGTGCCCGACAAAAGCGTTGTAATTTTCAATTTGTTTTTGTTCAACTCCTTTAAATTCAACTTTATAACCTTGCACCATTTTAGTTTCATTGGGATACATTAGAGAATCAATTTCAAAATCTGTGTGTTCTGTCATGGATATTCCAAATAAATAAACGGCAACACCGAAATGGGCAAGTTGCATGCCCCAAAGGCCGCGTGGTAAAGATTTGTGTTGCCTAATTGAGTTGAAACCTGAAACTAAAATCCAAAAAGCAGCAAATATACCTAATGTGGCTTTGGTGTTTAATCCATCGAAGTACCAGAAACTAATAGCGGTAAATACAAAGGCAGCAAGAAAAGCAGGAAGTAATAATTTGGCGACACGATGCATATCATCTTTGCGCCATTTATAAAGAACACCCATGGGCAAAAATACCACCATTGGAATCATCATTATAAAAAACATCGAGCCAAAATAGGGAGCACCCACTGAGATTTTTTTGCCCATCGCATCAAAAATCAAGGGGAACAAAGTTCCCAACAGTACCATAAAACAGACGGTGATAAAGACAATAGAATTGACCAGCAGCATGGTTTCTCTGGAGCTTAATTCAAAACCTCCCTGGCTTTTTAGTTTATTGGCTCGTAAGGCGTAGAGGAACAAAGCGCCGCCAGCATACAGTGCCAATAAAGTTAATATAAACACACCACGTGAAGGGTCGCTTGCAAAAGCATGCACAGAAGTTAAAACACCCGATCGAACCAAAAATGTACCTAACACGCACAAACTAAATGCAATGATGGCTAATAATACAGTCCAGCCCCGAAACGCATTGCGCCTCTCACTAACTGCCTGAACATGTATCAATGCAACAGTAGCTAGCCAGGGTAAAAATGAAGCGTTCTCTACTGGATCCCAAAACCACCAGCCACCCCAACCGAGTTCGTAATATGCCCACCAACTTCCCAGCATAATTCCTAAAGTTAGAAAAGCCCAAGCGGCATTGGTCCATGGACGTGACCAACGTATCCAGCTTTCATTGATATTGCCGCCAATTAATGCAGCAATTGAAATGGCAAAGGGAATAGACAATCCTACATAGCCCATATAAAGTATAGGCGGGTGAATAATCAAACCAATGTCTTGTAATAAAGGATTAAGGTCATTGCCATCTATCGGCATAGGAATGGTGCGCAAAAATGGGTTAGACATAAAAAATACAAAAGCGGCAAAGCCAAGGGATACTATACCTAAGACGGATAATACCCGGGCAATTTTGTCTGTGGATAGCGATTTGGAGTAAAAAGCCACCATACCGGTCCAGCCAGCTTGAATAGCTAGCCAGAATAACATCGAGCCTTCATGCGCTCCCCAAGTGGCAGAAACACGGTAACGCATCGGCAATATACTGTTAGAATTTTGCCAAACATAGGTGACTGAAAAATCTTGCAGCACAAACAATGCCACCAGAATTAAAAAAGAAACCAGTGTGAAAATTAACTGCATATAAGCCAATGGCCTTGCTGTTTGCATCAATTTATCGTTTTTTGTAAAATAACCAAAAAGGGGAATAATGGCTAGCAACAGTGAAAACATCATTGAAAATGCCAGAGTGAATTGGCCGATTTCAGGAATCATAGACGAGAACATTTATTTTGCACCTTCTGTATTGTAGTTTTTCTTCTTGCCTTTTAATGATGCTGCAACCTCAGGAGGCATGTATTTTTCATCGTGTTTGGCGAGAATTTCCTCGGCTTGAAAAACGCCATCACCGTCTAATTTACCAATAGCGATCATGCCTTGGTCATCGCGGAACAAATCAGGCAGAAACCCAGTATATTGCACTTTTATGTCTTTGGCATAATCAGTAACCACAAACTCAACATCCAAAGAAGTGGTTGATTTAATAATACTACCAGGCTTAACCATGCCACCTACGCGAAAATTACGTGCCTTGGGATAATCACCAGCCAATACTTCTGTTGGTGATTTGTAAAACAAAATATTTTCTTCAAAAGCAGTGAGGATTAACGCAGATGCGACACTGACACCTAAAAGGATTAGGATTACAGCCATTAAGCGTTTTTTACGGGTTGGAGTCATTATATTGCTCTTTAAAAATTGGGTTTAAAAAATTGGGTTTAAAAATTGGATTATTATACATTATTAATCACACGACAACATTGTTTTAATTTAAACCAAGTGTATATTGTAGGTTGGCGAAGAACGAAGTAAAGCCCAATAACAGAGTTTCCAGTTTCTCATTAATTATTGAGGTACATTTATGGTGTTTCAATTGATACTTTAATGCTTTTAAGGGATTTCCGTTACACGATAATGACAGCGGGTTTTAGCAGTTGCTAAAACAATTTTAAAGCCGAAGCATGGTTTTTAACAGTCGCCTCCGAATAGTTTTCAATTAGAGCCTGTTTTATAAAACGAGTAATGATTTCTTGCTTTTCAATTAAATATCGTGTATTTTTCGTAGTATATACAAAATAATATATAGCCGTAGTATATGCAATTGTGTATATTACGATGTTGTACCCAATTAAAATCAACCATTGAACTTAAATGAAAATAACTGAATTAAGAGATTACCAAATTGAATTTGAAAAAATCAGAGCAGATTATAATTCAGGTTTTAAAGAAATAAATCGTTTACGAAAAAAGTTTACCGTTGACTATCCAATCAACGGAATTACAAAATTGACAAAAGATGAATATGTAATCGGAAAAGGCGATTCAACATTCTGTAATAGAATAGAAAATGACCTTAACGATTGGGGAAATATTCACGGAAGTCCAGCAATAAAATTTGGTCTATATTTTGGGAAATACGGACAAGATAAAACTCGAAAATATAGAATTGGACGTAAAGAATATGGAACGGACGAAAATATCGCTCTTAAAAAAATTCTTTCTGCAATAGTCGAACTTTTAGAGAATAAAGATGATTTTGAGGTTTTAAAGAAAAATCCGATTTCACCAATGTACAAAGGAAAAATATTGTCAGTTTATTATCCAAACGACTTCCTAAATATTTTTTCTGCAAAGCACCTAAATTATTTCATTAATATTCTTGGTTTAGATAATGATTCAAAATCTGAATTAGATAAACAAGCGTTGTTACTTAAATATAAGAGTAGCGACAAAGTGATGAAAGAATGGAGTATTTACGAGTTTAGCAAATTCCTGTACAAATCATTCGGAAATCCCAATGACGAAGTCAAAGAAGATAATATTTCAAAAGAACTAAAGGGTTTCAAACTAAAGGATTTTCCGCCAATTGAAAGTTTAAAATTCGACTATGTTGATTTACAGACAAATGAACTTCCAGAACCAAAAGAAAAAGGAAAAAACAAAGGAACAAAAATTGACTATTCTAACCGTTCAAAAAAGTTCAAACGAATTGGAGACAGAGGCGAACAAATTGTTTTAAGAGCAGAAAGACAATTTTTAAAGAAAAATGGCAAAAAGAATTTAGCGAAATTAGTTGACCAAATTTCTGAAAGAGATGATAGTGTTGGATATGACATAAAATCCTACGAATTAGATGGAACTGAGAAACTCATTGAAGTAAAATCAACATTAAGAAAAGTTGGTAAAAGCAATGTTTTTCTTTCGGCAAACGAATTACGAGTTGCTGAAAATGAGAAAAACTACTATTTCTATATAATTTACGAAGTTGGTAGCAAACGACCGAAAATATGGAGAATAAAAAGTACGGATTTATTAAATGATAGTAATATTATGAAAGAACCGATATTGTATAAATTAAATATGTACACAAAATAACTGGGTACAACAACGGCTATACTTAATTGCTTAGGTCTGTGCTACTTTGGAAAAATCTCCGATTTATCCAAGTTGGTTTTGTACTTAGTAAGTTAAGTGCTAAATTGTCGCAACTAAGCATAGCCAAACCGTTAGCCTTCATAAAAAAACAGATTCGATAAATGATAAAATTCTTTAGAAAAATTAGACAAAATATGGTTAAAGAAAACAAGTTAAGCAAGTATTTACTTTACGCAATCGGAGAAATTATTCTGGTAGTTGTTGGAATTTTAATTGCTTTGGCAATAAATAATAATAACGAAGAACGTAAAACTAAAATAAAAGAACTCAACTATTTATCAGGTATAAAATCTGACTTGAATCTTAATTTAATCGAACTCAAAACCCACATTACAATCAGAGAAACATCTGTAAGTTCTGCTGAAACTGTCCTTGATTTTATTAATAATAAAAAAGAAGTCATTCTAGATGAATTTAATTTTAATAGTTTAAATGTACAGGTTTGGTATCCTTTAAAAAAGAATGATAATACGTATCGAGAATTAATAAATTCAGGAAACCTAGCTATTATTTCCAATGATTCAATTAAGAAAATACTTATAAATTCACAATTGGGTTACAAGCAAATATCCGTTTTGGAGGCTCATAAGCAATATGATTTTGAAAATTACATTTACCCTATATATTTTAGCATTACAGACCTTGAATCAGATATTTCAAACTATACTTTTCAAGTATCAAATGGAACGGAAGGAGTTAGAACAGAACTCTCAAAAGAAAAGATTGGATTATTATTAAAAAACCAAACATTTAAAAATGGCTTTGTACTTTCTATTTTTAATAATAAAAAGCTTGTTGATGAATATAAGAATATGATTCTTATGACCGAAAAACTTATTGATTTAATTGATTTAGAATTAATAAAAAACAAATAACGAAAGGCAAACAACGTGTATAAATCATTGGGCAGTAAATGGTTAAATGAATATTATAGATATAAACAAACATTACGATAAATTGAAAATGAAGTGCTTCGAAATGCCCAACGCTTCATACACAAACTGTTACCTATTATGATACACCCATCCATACTTTCTAGAAATTAATAGCAGATATTAACAAATATATTATCGAAGCTTGTATTATTTGTATTTTTTGATTACCCTAATCCCAGTATAGAAACGCGAATTAGAGTGCAATCACTTGGTATGTATAGCAAATAAAAACAACAACATATAGTCGTAGCATATGCAATTGTGTATATACTGCGATGTTAGGCACAATTAAAAACAGAACAATATGATTAAATACGTGACATTCGGAATATCAATATCAATTATATCTTGGATAGTTGGATTGATTATTAATAGTGTTCTTGTAAAAACTGAATACTATAAAAAAATATCTAATCTGAATTTTATTGCAAGTGAAACTCTAAATAAAATTATTGGGATTGAATATTTTAAATGGATTGTAAAAAATACCTTTTTCAAATTTTTTAATCAAAAAATTAAGTTAAAAGACAATAAAACGGAATTGACTGAAATACGAAAAGAAATGACAATTGCTGAAATAGGTCATTTAATTGGATTTATATTCGTGACAGTTTTTGCCATATATAAGAGTTTTTCTCACAATTTTTCATTCGGGTTGATAATAATGATTGTGAATGTTTTAATGAATTTATACCCTGCATTATTACAGCAGGAAAACAAAAGACGAATTGATAAGCTGATTAAGAGACAAACAAAAACTTTGGCGAACAAAGTATAAAAATAATAGCCGAAATATTAGATTAACCGCTTCGTGGCTTACGTGAAAATATTTCCCAGAAATATTTTTCTCCTTGAAAATGACTATTTTAAGAAATTCTAAACCAAATTGATGTAGGAAAATTCTGAAAGTAGTGTAGTATAGTTACTTTATGAATGTGTGTCCTCTGTATTGGTTTTGTATTGTTTCCTTTGTTTTGAGTTGCTTGCGGTTAATTTATTTTTTTGTTTGCAATAATTATACGCTACAATATTCAAAATGGGATAAATTAGTATACTCAATGAAGATTACTCGACTATGATAAAATTTCATCCGCAGCACCTTGAATTGCATCAAGAAATGCACGCTCGCCCCTACCCTCAAATAAGTGCACCTTGTTTAATTAGTCATATCGCTTTTTTTCACGACGAAAAAGTAGTTTTCGACGAGTACCAATGCATTAACGAACTGGCAAAAATTTACCATGTGAAAGGTATTACACCGGGTACCAACAGTTATTTTCAGGAATTTGAACAGTTTTATATGCGCTGGGAAAATCACCGAGAATTCTCGACAATCACCATTATTAAACCGATGGAAAATCCGCTTCCGACCAATGTTAAAGCTTTGGACATGTTTCCCGCCGGGTGGTTAGAAAAATTCCCAGGAGAAGTCATATCTGCCACTAATATCTCAATTAGTTCAGAGTTTGATGAACAACTTGTCGAATTACATTTAGGAAAACGCCCGACAATAGCCAGTTACCTAATAGACAAACAAGTGACTTTATGGAGCTCTTTGCATCTGGATAAAAATGGATTTACTCGCTTTTACATGTGCCAAAATACACAATACCAACAAGGCTATGGGCGAAAACAACTGGGTAGGGTAGTATTAAAAACATTAGAAATAGAAACTTATCGGCAAATGGCCTTGCTTGCTTTACCAGTAGCAAAAAATATAGCGCCTACGGCATCAGCGCTAGGTCAAGATTGCGCCGGAATACTCGAGAATATGACCAAAATTAACGCGCCAGATGATGAGTCTAAATTACTTAAAGAGCTTACCGGAATCGCCGCTGAAGTTGAAAAGCTTCGTGCCTCATCAAGTTATCGGTTTTCTGCCAGCAACGCTTATGCCGAATTAGTTAACAGTCGCATTGAAGAACTCGACCAACAACGGGTCGAAGGTAAGGATATGCTTGGCGAATTTATCCAACGCCGATTTATGCCCGCCATTCGAACGTGCCAGTCAGTTCAATTACAACTTGAGAGCCTGTCAAAACGACTGACTAGAGCGAGTGACCTTTTAAGAACTCGCGTTGATCAAACAATTGCCGAGCAAAATAAAAAGCTTCTTGAATCAATGAATCGACGCAGCCGCATGCAACTCCGATTGCAACAAACGGTTGAAGGATTATCGGTCGCGGCTATTTCCTATTATCTAATTAGCCTTTTAAAAATATTTTTACATGGCGTCAACGGTCAGTTTTTTCATTTTAACGAAAACCTCGTTTTAACCATCGCTTCACCCGTGGTATTGCTTACCATATATATCATTGTTAGAAATATGAAAAAACACTATGTCGACTCTGTTTAAATTAATAGAGTGACAGAATCGTTGTAAAATCTGACAACAATGAATTAAAGAAGCATATCGGAAATCAAAATAACGGACTACAACAAAAGAAATAAGACTCTATATGAAATCAAGCGGTTAGATGGTTATATTGACTGCATAAAACAATCTCGCAATCAAAATTAGGGGCGTGACTTTAGTCGCGTTTTTTTTAACGCTACCTTTCCATAAAACGCTAAGTGTCAACAAATCAATCTTTACCATCAAAGCTTCAGAAAAACAGACTTTTGGTACATCATTTTTTGCTAGTTTCTTAGTAAGGTGGGATTTCCCACCATGGGTATTAACCGAAGCCAGACACACTTTTGTGGATGCTACCTTCTATTTATCATCATTGGTGGGTGAACCCACCTTACTATGAGTGTTAAAATAAAGTACAGTATTGGCATCATTCCCGCTGAGTTGGGAGTTATCTTGTAAAAGTAAAAGTTTAATTGTTGATGTGATTTTAATAAACTCTTAAGACTAATGGTTTTCTTCTTATGTGGGAAATTTTAAATTAGTTTACCCACTGGACTTC
>CAZLZZ010000096.1:0-12894 GCA_964564165.1 uncultured Alcanivoracaceae bacterium
AAAACCTACTGCGAAAAAGCTGAATTTGGACATCTTTTCACCTGATTCTCGTTGAATAGCCGTGCTATTCGCCTCAAATCATGCGAAAACCTGCCTCAAATCAACTTTCTCTCGCTACGATTCTTATTCTCGGACAAACTCCTAGCCACCAATTAACCACCTTTACAAACCAAAGGCTCCTAAACAATCTAACTTCTTAAATTTTTCTAAATGTTCAAATACTTACAAAACATTTTGATACAACTCTTCTAGCCATTATTGATGACTAGACTTTGGCCTTCAAAATCCAAACACTGAAAGTGCAGTGCGATATTTTGATTTAACTTCGCTATCCATTAATAATGGCTAGATTTCAGTCCTTAAAATCAGCACACGGACATACTGGTATTTTAACTCAACCTATCTAGCCATGAAAGGCTAGACTTCAGTCCTTAAAATCAGCACACGGACGTGCTGTATTTTAAAAAATAAATAATGGTGCCGATGGCCGGAGTCGAACCGGCACAGCCATAAGCCACTACCCCCTCAAGGTAGCGTGTCTACCAGTTCCACCACATCGGCAATATAACTTGACTTGAGTCAATATTCAACCATCAATTGAATCTTTGATTTTTGCTGCTTTTTCTTCTGCCGCTTCTTTAACTTCGCCTGCCTTTTCAACAATAACGTCTTTTACTTCAATGGCTTTGTCTTTTACAGTATCCTTAGCATCAGTTGCCTTTTCAATAACCGCATCTTTAACATCACCAGTTTTTTCAACTGCTCCATCTTTTAGTTCAGTGGCTTTATCGATGATTTTTTCCTTCAATCCTGGCACATCACCTTCTACCGGTTCAGTAGATAAAACCTCTGGAATGTCAGAACCTGAAGTATCTAAAGTTCCAACAACACCCAAATCAATCTCTCCGGTTGTTGCAGTTGTGAACTTCTTACTGGCTTGAACAGCCATATACATACTGACGGCAAAAAACAAAAAGGCCAAAGCCATGGTTGTCTTGGTTAAAAAATTGCCCGAACCTTTGGCACCAAATACCGTGTTAGAAGCACCTGCTCCAAAAGCAGAACCTGCTGTGGCACCTGTCCCTTTTTGTACCAAAACAAAGGCTATCATTGCCACCACAACTAAAACGAAAAATATTAACAATAAATTTACTGACATCTTATAAAACTCACTTTTTGGGACAATTATTGACTTAGCTTGTCCGCTTGTTGACATATCGCAAGAAAGTCTTTGCTGGTCAAAGAGGCTCCACCTATCAAACCACCATCGATATCTTGCATGGAAAATAATTCTTTGGCATTATTGCCGTTTACACTGCCGCCATAAAGTATCGGCACAAGGGTCGCTATTGTATCACTTTTTAAAGACAAAAGAGAACGAATATATGCATGAACTGCTTGAGCTTGTTCTGAACTAGCCGTAACTCCGGTACCAATTGCCCAAACGGGTTCATAAGCAATAACTGCATTGGCAAAAGCATCAATGCCCACCAAATCAATTACCGCATTGATTTGGTGGGCAACAATCTGTTCAGTAATTCCTGACTCACGTTGCTGCAAAGTTTCACCACAACACAACACAGGCTTTAAACCATGTTTGGATGCTGCTTGGAATTTAAGGGCAATATCTTGATTGCTTTCATTGAAATAAGCCCTTCTTTCGGAATGCCCCACCAACACCATTTGACAGCCCAGTTCTTTAAGCATACCACCAGAAATCTCGCCCGTATAAGCGCCCGAATCGTACTCACTTAAAGTCTGCCCACCAAAAATAATCTGCTTACCCGCGGCAATAGCTGCTCCAGGGATATAAATTGAAGGAGGGAAAACCACAACATTGAATTTTTTGTCATTTTTATTGTGATCGGGCAAGCCTGCAACTATCTCAGAAATCAATGCACTGGTCATCGCCAAAGAACCATTCAATTTCCAATTGCCCGCAACCCATAATTTTCTTGTCATAATATACCGCACCTACAAAATAGCGAGCGCATTATAATACAAACTCTTAACTACTTGTATGAAAACTTAATTATTAATTGAAAACGCATACAATTGAAAATTGAAAGTTTTTAATTCCTCACCCATCACAAACATAAGGAAGCAACCAAGGACTGGTTAATTTAACCACATTGTATTGCCCTGACTCAAACCCTTCTATGCTAGAAGTGTACTCAACTGTGCCGCTACCTAAACAATTCAATTGCATCTGGATTTGACCCCATGGGTTTCTAATAACACTATCAGAGTTAAAGTCTTCGCCAAAAACACCACCACTTGTCACAATCACATTATTAAAATCCAAGGTAATGTTGTTGCCATCTTCTGTAATAACTCCTGTCGAATCAATCAACCACATGTGATTGCCCTCTAAATCATAGGTGTACCAAATCAAAATTGCCCGACCATCTTCAAGAATCTCTACGATATACCCTTCACCGCTTCTTTGTGGATCATACCAAGAGCCCGTAATCAAGCCCACGGGTTCATTAATGGCTAGCGTGATAGTTATTGGCGTATTTATAGCACCTTTAACATGGCTTAATTGATGAAGTTTTGTTCTTAATTTCTTACCATCTAAATCTGTAAACACAACACTGGCCGTTCTTGATACTTCATGAACACCAATAGCAGGCTCTAGCGCTTCTCCTCCGTTAAATATTATTTCCAAAGAACCAAATGCATTAAATTCAATATTTTCCGAATCAAAGGCCGCACCAAATACACCGCCTGACGCCGATGTGAAATTATCAACAACAATGGTATTGCCAGAAAATCCACCCAATGCAGAGTACCACCTTTGCGCTCCCAACTCATCATAAGTGAACCACTGAATCCATACCCGATTACCATCCAACAACTCATACGAAAAACCCTCTCCATTTCTAGCTGGATCAAAATAAAGACCCGTGGGTTGAATAAGCGGTGGAAAAGCAGACTTACTTTGGGAGTCTATTGAAACAGTATAACCACTATCAACCCCACCAACAATTGACGAATCAAGGTTGCTGTCTTCATAATTTTGCCATTGCCCGCCTGCCCAAGTGACTACCGTTTGCGGGTTGGCATCTAATTTTTGTCCAACCATATCAGCCACATCAATTGACCAGACAATACTTGAACTGCCATTGGCAAAAACTTCACTGCCCAGACCAAAATCAACGGCATAAGTATCATCCTTATAAAATTTATATGACATGACATTTTCAGCTTTTTGATTAATCCATTGTCCATCGTTGTTCAATGAAGTAGTCACTCCATTTGCGGCAAACTCAATTAACGGGTTTAGCTCAAATGAATTTTGCCCCTGTAAATGCACAACTTGATTGTTTTCATCACGCACACGCATGGGCTTATCAAACGTTACGATTAAACTATAGTCGACTCCTTCTAACATGTTTTCTATATCATTTTCAAACAACAATCTTGTCCCGTCTGCTTGAACATCCCAACTGGCATCATAAACAATATTCTGCGAATCTTTTTCAACAACCCTAAGTTGAGCTATTGATGGCGGACCAGCTTGACCGTACCAAACCACCATAAAAGTCTCTGCCAGTTGCTCCCTAACGCGCTTAATTTCGGAGTCTGGCAAAATGAAGCCATCGTGGCCATTGTTACCAAAACCACCGTATTCTGTTCCACCACCATTACCTGGTTCTACTTCCAACGTCCATGAAGGAACTTGATAAGTTTCTGCAAAGTACTCATCAGTCGACCCTATTCCTCCACCTGACCCGCTTGGACTATCCATATAATTTTTTTCTGCGGGAAAAGCCCTGTGATGATTGGTAAAATCTCTTAACAGATTCGTTTGCAATGTATTTCTATTGATATTGTTGGTTCTAACCGAAAAATGAACCTTTGTAAATGAATGCACGTCTGTATAAACCCTAACCTGAGACGCCTCCACCAAATCTGCCGCAGCCAACCTTGCCCGTGTTTCAGGCTCTGATTCAGATACAGAACCATGATAAACAATAGAGGTAACAATGGGTGACGAGTTATTCGAAGTTGCCCAATAAGGATCATTGTTGCGGTTTAAATCCACTCCCAACAAAAAATCTGTTTGCGAGAATAAATCTTCATCAACATTTAACATGTTCTTCCTTCTCATCCTACCATCACGAGGGCCGATTTGACTGCTAAACCAATTTTCAGCTGGGTAACGTTGGGTTTGCAACAAACCATCAACGTTATTAATCGGCAATGACACTATTGTGGTATTTTCTAACAAATACTGATGCAATGAATTGTCTTGAGAATTGGCATCCAACAATTCAATAATACCAGTCATCACCTCTGGAGACTGCCATTCTCTTGCATGAATACTGCCATTGATTAGCATTGCTCCTTCTTTAATACCATACTGGGTTAAATTATTTTCATCACTCAGTACATAAGCCCAAATATCCCGATCATAAACAGTTTGACCAACAATGTGGCCTGTTATGTAGTTATTGTTTAAAGCCATAGATTGGTGTTTGATAAATAGACCATTATAGGTTCTAAATCCATCAAAAGGTTCAGCTGTTTCAACTGGAACAGGCACGGGAAACCCCAAACCCAAAGTGCTATTTTCCTCTGTCCAGGAAACAATTGATTGAGAGATTGACTGGAATGATGTGACCAACAAGACAATTATAATTAGATGTTTCACTTGAACTCTCCTGTAAAACCAGCCAGCCATTTATTGGTTTGAGAATCCTTTCTAAGCGCCACTGAAATGCGTTCCAGAACCACGCGAGCACTTGGCAATTGATTCATCTTTAACACAAAAATAATTTGTTTTTTTACCTGCTCAGAATCACTTTCAACAAACAAGGCCTCCATATTTAAAATTGACCTTGTATTTTCAAGCTTGATCAAGACCAATGCTGCCTGTTTAGAATATTCAGAATGTTTTTCTTCTACCAGCAAAGAAAATAATTTCTCCTCTATCTCCTTTTCATTGATAAATTCGGCCATCATTGAAATAGCAAATTCGGTATTTTTATTGCTCGCAACCACAGCAATGAGTTGTTGCACAGCAAAAGATTGATCAAAGTGAGCTTTTAGGTGCCTCAATAGATACTCACTATTGCTCTTATCTAAGTTTTGCAATACCGATTGAACGAGCTCTTGATTTGCAGTAAACAAAGCGTAGCGACTGACAAATTTATCTAATCCGTTTAAATTTTCAGCATCTTCTAACAAATAGCCCGTT
The DNA here is from genome assembly GCA_964564165.1 of uncultured Alcanivoracaceae bacterium. Classification (GTDB taxonomy): domain Bacteria; phylum Pseudomonadota; class Gammaproteobacteria; order Xanthomonadales; family Marinicellaceae; genus NORP309. Next base: position 5,207 of record CAZLZZ010000096.1, read on the forward strand.
ATCAAATCATGGTTACCTTGACTGAATGTTTTGATACTTTTCTTTAAACCAAGCCATTCAGGCTGCTTCAATTTACTCAAGCTGCTTTTTAAATCTAACAACGTGGCAATAGAATCTTTGCCAAAAGCACGCTGATAATGGGCATAAGAATCAGACGCCAACCAAATATTTTCTATGCCTATCGCCTTGGCATTGATATTGTAGACTTCAACCGGCACTCGACCTTCATCGTGCATTTTAAAAGCAGTTGTTTGATAAACTTTCATTTGATTAACAAACTCTTGTAAAAAATCTTGCTTGGCTTGGTAAGAAACTTCACCCAATAATTGATAAAGCCCATAATCTAATAAAATAGGTTCCAATAAATTAGGTTCCAACAAAACAGGTTTACTGTTGTTTTTGCTGATTAAAAGATAGTTTTCAATATAATCAACCGGATCTTTAGCTGTAAAAAAACCCCGAACAAACTCTTTAATTAGCTGTTGATTTTTACTATCATTAACCAACTCATCAATATCAACTTGCGAATAAGTAACCGCAATTGAATTAAATGTAAACATGATAAATATAAGTGCAATAAAATGACGCATAAGCAAACCCGTAATTTAGTATAAGTTTATAATAAACGATAATATTCGTATTTTCAAATAGAGTGAATACAATAAAGATATCCCTGCTATAATACCCGCCATCACGCCTTCGCGGGAATCACAAGGCGAGTAGTTATACCTTGATTAATTTCCGTGAATTACAAAATCAATCATTCAACATCTTCAATAGACAATATCTGCCTACAGTGCCTAACAGTTAGTATCGAAACCTGAGTATCAATTTTATAAACGATTCGATAATTACCATGAATTAACTCTCTGTAATCATCGTCTTTAATTTCAGGAACCATTCTTCCTAGTTTTGGGTGGATTTTTAATTTTTCAACACAATTAAATACATCAACCGCCCATTCTTGAGCAACTGATGGCTTATCTAATGCAATATATTGAGCTATTTCTAAAACTCTTTCAATAGCCAATGGAGACCATTCTAATTTCATTTATTCAAAAAATCTAAAACTTGTTCTTTTGCCAAATTGTGCTTAATGCCTTTTCCATCTTTAAATTGAGACATAGATTTCTGAACATCTTGTAATAATTCTATAGTTTCTTGCATTTCTTCATATTCATTAACGCCCAGTAAAACGCCAACACCTTTTCCATGTTGAGTAATTACTAAGGGTCTCTTGGTTTCTTGAACTTGTTTAAAATAAGAAGAAACACCCGATCTGAATTCAGATAAGGGACGAATATCTTGATTTACTTTTAATCTGTGCATTATATATTATTAATATTGTTGATGTATTTGTACATTATAACGTACAATAAACACATCCGCAATAAATTTAACTATTCAACCACCTCAAATGATTTACTGATAGCTAAAATATTGGCTTGATTAATATCTGCTAGTCCTCATATTATCCGCAACTTAAACACACAATGTAAACACTATGGCTAAAAAAGAAAATATGCAGTTTCAAACTGAAGTGAATCAATTATTACATTTGATGATTCACTCACTGTACTCCAACAAAGAAATCTTCCTGCGTGAGCTAATTTCCAACGCAAATGATGCTTGTGACAAGCTGCGATTTGCAGCGGTTAAAGATGACTCTTTGAATGAAGGCGATCAAGAATTAAAAATCGAAATCCAATTTGATGACAAAGCCAATACCGTCACCATTCGTGACAATGGTATCGGCATGACTCGTTCTGAGGTTATTGACAACATCGGCACGATTGCTAAATCAGGAACCAAAGAATTTTTGAGCAAACTTAGCGGTGATGATGCCAAAGATTCTCAAATGATTGGACAATTTGGCGTGGGGTTCTATTCTTCTTTTATTGTAGCAGACAAGGTCACATTAACCACCCGCAAAGCGGGCAAGAAAACCGCCGTATTGTGGGAGTCAACTGGTGAAGGTGAATTCACCATCGAAGACACCAAGAAAGAAAGCAAAGGCACACAAGTGGTATTACATCTTAAAGAAGATGAAAAAGAATTTGCTGCTGAATACCGTTTAAAGTCAATCATCACCAAATATGCCGATCATATCCAAGTGCCTATTTATATGCTTGAAACTTCCGAAGTTGAAAGTGATGCTGAAAGCGACAAAGAAGACAAAGACGGTGAAAACAAAGACGGTAAAAAAGAAACAACCACAGTTACCGAGTGGAAACAAATCAACAAAGCACAAGCCTTATGGACCATGTCAAAGTCCGACATATCTGAGGATGATTACAAAGAATTTTACAAAACAGTCTCGCACGATTGGAACGAACCCTTAAAATGGGTACACAGCCAAGTCGAAGGGAAATTCGATTACACATCGTTGCTTTATATTCCTGCAAAAGCCCCATTTGACATGTGGGAGCCTGATGCTCAACATGGTTTGAAATTATATGTGCAACGTACTTTCATCATGGATGACAGCAAAAACTTATTACCACGTTACTTGCGCTTTATCAAAGGTGTGATTGACTCCAATGATTTGCCGTTAAATGTCAGCCGTGAGCTTTTACAAAGCAATAAAGTGATTGAATCGATCAAACGTGCTTCAACCAAAAAAATACTAACCACTCTAAAAAGAATGGCAAACAGCGATGCCGAAACTTACCAAAAGTTTTGGGACGAATTTGGCACAGTGATGAAAGAAGGCGTTCAAGAAGACTTTGCCAACAAAGAAGAGCTATCAAAATTGCTGCGTTTTGCCACCACGCACAACGATAACGACAAGAAAAATGTGTCGCTAGAAGACTACGTATCGCGCATGGGTTCAGAACAAGAAAACATCTATTACATCACAGCCGACAGTTACAATACCGCAAAAAACAGCCCTCATCTTGAAGTGTTCAAGAAAAAAGGCATTGAGGTCCTGTTGTTTTCTGACCGCATTGATGAATGGTTGGTGAATGGCTTAACAGAGTTTGATGGGAAGAAACTACAATCAGTAGCCAAAGGTGATTTGGACAAACTTGATACAGAAAAAGACAAGAAAGCCACAGAAAAAGCAGAAAAAGACAACAAAGAAGTGATCGAAAAAATGCAAAAAATCTTGGCCGATAAAGTGGAAAAAATAAAAATTTCATCGCGCCTAACTGACTCAGCGGCTTGTATCGTATTAAACGACCAAGACATGGCATTGTACATGCAACAACTGATGAAACAAGCAGGTCAAGAAATGCCCAACAGCAAACCTACTTTGGAAATTAATATTGGACATGCCATTTTTAAGAAGCTTCAAGCCGAAAAAGACGATACGGTATTTTCTGATTGGACATCATTAATATTTGATCAAGCTTTGTTATCAGAAGGCGGTCAACTAGAAGACCCTTCTGGTTTTGTTAAGCGCATGAATAAATTAATGTTGTAAGATTGTTTTTAATTGATTGGTAAGAAACGAAAGGGCTGTTGATTTTAATTAACAGCCTTTTTTAATGTTTTAATATATTTTTAAAACAAACTCTCCATAGTGATTGACACATAAAGATTGTGGAATTACGGTCGGAATCGCGACTTTAGTCGCGCCAAGCTAATAAAAATGCGGGGCTGAAGCCTCGGATTCCGTAAAGTTTCTAGTTGTTTTCACAAGCTGATAGGACAAGCCCTACGGGGGCTTTGTTTTTAATCTGCATCATCTGCGAAATCTGCGGATAAAATTCTTTTAATGGTTGCCCCGCGATATTCCTGTTTTCTATAAATCAAAAGCAAATCGCGCAGCGGCACAGCGAACACAGCGAAAAGATCAAAAACAAGAACAAGAACAAATCTCGCACTAATAGCACAAAGACATAAAGAAGATCAAAAGCAATCATTCACACATTTCTCGGGTGGCACAGATTAATAACAAAGCCTATGTAGTGGTTGACCTGTGTGTCAACCTGCGATAATTCCGTTGTCTCAAAACCTATTCGGAAACGGTGCTTTAGCTCTGTATTTTATTGGAAATAAAAAAGTAAGTTTAAATCATGAACAAGCCACTTGACCTATTCCTTTTTATTCAACTATCTACTGTTGATGTACAGCTATGCCTGCAATAAATGAAATCGAATGATATTCACAATATTCATAAAAATTCATCAAAATCAATAGCAAAAATTAAAATCAAAGACCTCCAAAACTAAAAAAAGCCAAGACCGATTAGATTTCAGCTTTTTAATAAGCACCTGTCCCTCTATTTGTCCTATTGATACGGGACAAACCGCACAAAAATCTATTACTGTCAGAAATTACCTACAAACGAATAGTCAAAAAACCATTATATATTCATGACAGATTATTTAACATGGGTGAATTTATCAGGGAATAACATGACAACAGCACGCAAGCAATTAATTTCAATTATAGACACTCCTTATTATCACGTCATAACCCGCTGTGTGCGCCGAGCATTTTTAGCTGGGTTTGATAAACCAACTAAAACATCTTTTGAGCACCGAAGACAATGGATTGTCGATAGAATGATGTTTTTATCTGAAGTCTTTTCAATAGACATTTGCTCTTATGCTGTCATGAGCAACCATTATCATATTGTTGTAAAAGTCACCATCAACAAACATTGGAGTGTTCGTCAGATTTTAGAAACATGGAATAAGCTCTACAGCTTGCCATACTTATGTGAAAAATTCATGCTCAATGAAATCACCCATAAAGCTGAATTAAAGGAAGTCAAAAAACTGGCAAAAAAATACCGCAAGCGTTTAATGAATATTTCATGGTTCATGAAATGCTTAAACGAATACATAGCCGTTAAAGCCAATGCCGAAGACAATTGCAAAGGCCACTTCTGGGAGTCTCGGTTCAAATCTCAAGCCCTACTTGATGAAAGAGCCTTGCTGACATGTATGGCTTATGTTGACCTAAATCCCATTCGAGCGGCGATGGCACGAACGCCAGAAACTTCGGATTACACATCAATCCAAGCAAGAATTAAAAAAGATAAAGTCAACTTACTCAATTTTGGCGACAAAGCCATACCCTATTATCTATCTGATTATATCGCGTTGGTTGATTACACAGGAAAATGTATTCACCCTAACAAACGGGGATATATTTCCGATGACATTCCCGACATACTCAATCGACTTGAAGTCGAACCCGATACATGGGTGGAAGAAATGAAACAATTTAGAACCGATGGCATCACCGCTGTTGGCACTGTTACACAACTTAAAGCCTTTTGCCAGAGTGTTAAAAAGAACTTTAGTGTGGGTTTTCAACTCCCAGCTTTAGAATAGGCACCATTCACAAGTTTTTTATTCAGCAATTTATTGTTGATGCACAGCTATGTCTCAAATAAGTGAAATTCAGTGACCTGCATAAAAATCAGCAAAATCACCCAGCAAAAATTAAAATCTACCTCCTCCAAAACCTAAAAAAGCCAAAACCTGTTAGATTCTGGCTTTTTGGTAAGCGCCTGTCCTTGTATTTTTGTATTTGGTAAGCGCCTGTCCTTGTATTTGTTATGCGGGTCGTTCACGTTACATCCGCAAAGATATTCAAAATTCCTCCAGGAAAATCACCCATTATATGGGATCAGTTGAGTATATTTATGAAAACAATACAGCCAAAGCAAAAAGGTATATTGGTAGCCTTGTAATCAACATTGACAATGACAATATAAACAGGCAATCTTGGGGTTTTAACTACTTACTCAAAGACCACATAGGTTCAACCCATACCATTGTCAATAAACAGGGCAACACCATTGCTGAGATGAGTTTTAATGCATGGGGCGAAAGACGAAAAGCGGCCACACCAAAATTCGTCAATCTAAATACTGTTTATGATGATTATGATATATTTACCTTATGGGCAAACGAGCGACAGTTAAGACAAGACATCGAAAAAACCACCAATCGAGGCTTCACAGGTCACGAACACTTCGATCAAGTCGGAATAATTCACATGAATGGGCGTATTTATGACCCAGCCATAGGACGATTTTTGCAAGCTGATCCGATTATTCAAGACCCGTACAATACCCAAAGTCTTAATAGATACAGTTATGTGATGAATAATCCGTTGAGTTATACAGATCCGACTGGGTATGCGAGGTTGAGGAAAGGTGCATGGAGAACTATTTTAGCTATTGCTATCACAGTTTACACTGCTGGAGCAGCAAATCAATTACTATTTACTGCAGGATTATCTCCAACATCCTTAGCTGCTGCTGCGACCATGAAAATTCAAGCTTTTAGTTTGATTGTAGGTGGAGGTTCTGTATCTGGAGGGATTGCATCAGGGAGTTTAAAAGGAGCAATAAAAGGAGGAATCATTGCAGCAGTAACCTTTGGCATTGGTCATGGCGCAGAAGGAGGCTTTTCACCTTTTAGTAATGGAGGGAAAATGTTTGCTCATTCAGTCGTGAGTGGAATAAGCGCAGAGATAGACGGAGGAAAATTTGGACATGGATTTGTATCAGCAGTCTTGTCACGGAACATAGGAAAGGGTACAATATTTGACCATAACAGAGTTGGAGGGGCAGCGATTGTGACTAATGCAATATTACAGGGCACTATTTCTGAAGTTACTGGTGGTAAGTTTGCTAATGGTGCAATGAGTGCGGCTTTTCGGGTGGCGTTTAATGATTCATTACCACCGCATAGACAAAGATTAAAAAATGCTCTATTGACACCAGAAGCTTCTCCACTACCTGGCGATTTTCTTACTGGGGATGATAAGGTTCTAAATTTAACAATGATGGCTGATGGCCAGTTTTATCCATCTGAATTGGGTGAAGATGGAATGCCACATAATTTTAATTCCACAAATAATTTAATGGAAGCTAACAGGGCTAGTGGGGTTCTTGAAGGTGTTCATCCATCAACTTGGTGGTATGGAGGTAAAACATTAAATTTCGCAAGACTTGGTAGGGAAATTGTTCCAGGTCGAGATCCAAAATTATTTAGAATTGCATTTTTTGGAAATAGAACCGGAAATAAATATGGTAAATTCCCACATTATCATCGTCGAGGTATTAATCCTAAGAATGGACAAACTTTACCGGGTCAAACTGTAAAGCGTCATCGACCATGGGAACTGAAGGAGACCGATAAATCTTTTTGGGATCGTTTTTAACAATGAAAAAAAATAGAATTATAGTGCTAGATTGTGGAGATGTTTCAATATTTAATGATATTGAGAATGCTGAATTATATATGGAGCCATATGATTTAGATAATGGATGCATTGAAGTATTTAATGAAACAGGTTTTCCTCAAAAATTAAGCATTGTGAGAAAAAAGGGAAGGATTTTGTTTTTTATACCTTATAAAGTTGATGCGGTTCATATCCAGCAAATTTCTGGTATTAAGCCTGAAACGATCAAGTTGCGACAAGCTCTCATGGATTTTTTAATTAGAGTTGATGATAAGCTGGATTTTAATGAACTCGAACAAAAATCATTAAAAGAGTTAGTTGATATTACAAACAAATGGACTTGAAGCAAAAGGGGGTATGAAGCAAAAGGGGGTACGGTTGCTTGACTAACAATACTATTTAATTCTCTCAATCCAAAGCCGTTAAATCCTTAACTAGCTATTGGGGTCAGTACCCTTTTAGGTAAAATCCACCATTTTCAAGCCGTTAAATCCTTAACGGCTTTTGTTTTTTTAGTTGCTTATTTTTAATTA
>CAZLZZ010000097.1:0-12858 GCA_964564165.1 uncultured Alcanivoracaceae bacterium
TTGAATCTCTTGTTGTAAATATAACTGGGGTCACGATCTATATGGCATCTGGGTGACCAATGGTTGTCGTGCAGAATTTGTGGTTGAAGACAGAAACTATAACTTTGGAAACAATATTGTCGTTTGTAGTTCTAGAAACTCGCGTTTTCAAAGTTGTCCGATCCATACCCGCGGCAGAGTTGAGTTCGTTAGACAGTTGTCTCGCAGTAGTTGTAACGGTAACTGGGGATACGATCGACAAGGCATCTGGGTGACTAATGGTTGTCGAGCCAAGTTTAAATTATTGCCCAACAATAATTACGGAAATAACAATAATAATTATAGAAACAACAACCCAATCATCAGTTGTTCATCAAAAAACCACCAACACCGATTTTGTCCAGCAGACACATCAGGAGGCGTCCGCTTAAAAAAACAAAAATCCCGAGCATCTTGCGCTGGAAACTGGGGGCATGATAGAAATGGCATCTGGGTCAATAACGGATGTAGGGCTACTTTTGAGCTTTATATCAACAACCATGGCCACAACAACAATTATGGTCGCAATAACCACCAAGATTATGGGAATAACAGTGGTTACAGTAATCAAAACAACAAGGTCGTTTGTTCTTCAATTAAACATAAGCGCAAAGTTTGTCCCATCCCAATGGGCTCGAGGGTTCAGCTACACAAACAGTTATCTAGAAAAAATTGCACTGGACGCTGGGGATACAACCGCAAAGAAATATGGGTAGACGGTGGTTGTCGCGCTGAGTTTAGCTTGTTTTAACCCAAGCATACCATTTTGATGATTCAACAAGAAAAATTTTCTCAATCAACCAATCTAGGGTCTTTTTACGACTTCGGGAATGTTTGTACAAATGTTTTATTTTGGGAAACCGATGCAGCCTTAAACATCACCTATATTAATGCTGCTCTCAAAGGTTTGATCGGTGTTGAACAAGTCCAGCTTTTAGGTACTCAATTGAGTGATATTTTAATTACTGATGATGAAAAAACATGGAGGGAACTCTCGCAGTCCTCAAATGGTCAATATCAGAATTTAATATTTAGGGTTAAGTCAGAAAGCGATGACTTGATACAGATTAACGTGAGCGGAGCTAGCATCACAACAGGTGGTGAAATTGTTGGTTATTACGGTATTTGCAACATTGAAAGTTCTGACAACTTAACAAAAAGAGCAATAAAACGCTTACAAACAACCAATAAAACCATCCTTTCTTCATTGAGCGAAGCCGTGGTTATTGTAGGTAAAGACAAGAAATTCACCCTGGTTAGCCCGGGTTTTTATCGGCTATGGGGTTTTAATAAGAATGAGTTTTACCTGCTTTCAGCTCAAGAAGTGTTAAAAACAATGCAACTTTGCTTGTCAAAAGACCACACGACTGTCTCTCTTTGCTTGACCCGAAACATCACAAACCACAACAAAACCAAAGATTTGTTGAAGTTTCAAGACGGTCGCATTATTGAAAGAACCTCCTCTCCTCAAATTGTTGATGGACAAGTAATCAGTCGTTGTTGGTCGTTTAAAGATATCTCTAAGCAATCCTATTTGGTTAATAAATTAAGCAGCTTGGCTTTTAGGGATTCATTGACAAAGTTATATAATCGCCGCTGGTGTGAAAAAAAACTCAAACAGTTGTTAAAAACAAACAACAACGAAACAATGGCATTTTTGTACATGGACTTGGATCACTTTAAAGTGATCAATGATTCCTGCGGACATTTGCATGGAGATCAAGCATTGGCTCAAATAAGCCAGATTTTTCTTAAAACCTTTGGCAAAAAATCTCTTTTAGCCAGGCTTGGCGGTGATGAGTTTGGCTTGATTTTGTTGAACAAGTCTCAGTCACAAGTCATAGAGGCCACCGACCAAGTCAAACAAGCCTTGTCAAACTATACTTATTTGTGGAAGAAGAAGATTTTTAAGGTTGGGATCAGCATTGGTATTGTTTTTATTGACCAAGAAGATGATTTTAAAACGGTGTTTGTACATGCAGATGAAGCTTGCTACCAATCCAAGAAGACAGGTAAAAATAAATACACCATCTACAATGCAGAAAAAGATGAGTTTCAAAAAACCCAGACCGAACTTAAATGGTACGATGCCATTCAAAAAGCTTTACTCAACGGTAAGTTTGAATTGTGGTGTCAACCTATAAAATGCATAAAACACTCAACTCCCCATTATGAAATTCTCCTCAGAATGAGATCTGAGGATGATAAGGTTATCTCGCCTGCTTTGTTTATGGGATCTGCCGACAGATTTGGCATGATGTACACTATTGATAAATTGGTGGTTGATAGTTTTTGTCAATTTTATAAAAACAACGTAGATACCGTTGAAAATACTTTGTTTTCAATCAATCTCTCTGGTCATTCCCTATCTAGGGACAGTTTTTTAGATTTTGTGCTCAGTTGTTTTGAAAAATACAATGTTGCATACAGTGATATTTGTTTTGAAATCACAGAAAGTGAAATCATTAAAAATTTAGACAAGGCGATTATTTTTATAAACGAGGTAAGAAAACGGGGTTGCAAAATTTCACTGGATGATTTTGGCAAAGGGTTAACCAGCTTTTCATATTTAAAAAACATTCCCTTTGATTATATCAAAATAGATGGGCAGTTTATCAAAGAGCTTAATGACAACAAAATCAATGCCGCCATTATTAAGTCAATCGTCTATATAGCCGAAATCATGGGCAAGAAAACCATTGCAGAACATATCGAAAGTGAAGATGTGTTAATTCAAGTCGCCACACTTGGTGTGGATTTTTTTCAAGGACACTATTTTTCTGAACCACATCAAATTACAAAGCTGTTAGAATAGGGCTTCAGATTTCTTAAACTTAAATACCTATGGCAAAATTGTATTTTTATTATTCAGCGATGAACGCTGGCAAAACCACTCATTTATTGCAATCAAGTTATAATTACCGAGAGCGAGGAATGAGTACATTAATACTGTCCCCAGCCTTGGACAACCGTTTTGGCGTGGGTAAAGTCACTTCAAGAATCGGCATTGAGTCACCGTCTATTATATTTAGCGAAAAAGAAAACCTGCAAAACTTGGTAAGCAAATATTTAGAAGAAAGAAAGATTCATTGTGTGCTGGTCGATGAAGCGCAGTTTTTAAGTAGGGAGCAGGTTTATCAACTCACAGAGATTGTTGACCAACTCAAAATCCCTGTATTAACCTACGGTTTACGCACAGATTTTCAGGGAGAATTGTTTACAGGCAGTCAATATTTGTTGGCATGGGCAGATCATCTAAAAGAGTTGAAAACCATTTGCCATTCTGGAAAAAAAGCCACAATGGTGGTTAGGGTTGACGAAAAGGGCCGCGCTGTGAAAGCTGGTGCGCAAGTGGAAATTGGAGGAAATGATCGCTATATTTCTGTTTCTCGTGCCGAATACAAACGAATTTTTTATGGCGAAGGAAAAATTGACTCTGTCCAAATCTCCTTGCCCATTACCGAGACAAAATCATGAAAATAGTATTTTGTGGAACACCAGAATTCTCGGTAGAACCACTTAGGCAATTAATCAAAAACAACATTGATGTCATTGCCGTTTATACACAACCTGATCGAGGTGTTGGCCGTGGCCAGAAAATCCAATATTCTGCCGTTAAAGAGTTTGCTCTCAAAAACAACATAGAGGTGTATCAACCACTAACTCTGCGAAATGCTGATGCCATTGAAGAATTAAGAGCATTACAACCCGATTTATTGGTGGTAGTTGCTTATGGATTGATTTTACCCCAAGAAGTTTTAGACATTCCTGCTATTTCTTGTTGGAATATTCATGCTTCCTTGTTGCCCCGATGGCGAGGTGCTGCCCCAATACATCGGGCAATGTTGGCTGGTGATAAAACCACCGGAGTGGGCATCATGCAAATGGAAGCAGGATTGGATACTGGAGCTGTTTACATTCAACACGAATGCAAAATATCAGAACAAGAAGTCATTCAGGAATTACACGACAAGCTCATGGTTATGGGCGGCCATGCTCTGATCCAGTGTATTGACTTGTTAAAAAAGGGATTGCTACCGGAACCAATGGTTCAAGATAACAACAAGAAAACCTATGCGAAAAAACTGAAAAAGTCAGAATCTTTAATCTCTTGGGAAGATTGCGCGCAACAAATTGATAGAAAAATCAGAACCTTTAATCCTTGGCCTGGCGTGGTTGCCAATATTAATGGCAGTGAATACAAACTCTGGAAATCCTCTGTGGTTTCTTCAAAAACTAAGGAGAAAACCAAAGAAGTTGTTGGACAAATTGTTTTTGCTGATAAAAAAACACTGGTCATTCAGTGTAAAAACAATCAACTACAAATTGAAATTATTCAGAAACCCGGGAAAAAACAAATGCCCATTAGTCAGTTTATGCAATCTAGAAAAGATTGGTTCACATGAGCAAGTATTCAACCAGAGCTATTGCTGTTCAAATAAGCCATGAAGTCATTTTTAAAAGAAACAACTTAAGTGAAGTGTTTGTTAAGCGATTGTCAGCAAACTCCTTTGATGACACCAGATCTGCGATAAAAGCCCTGTGTTTTATCACTGTTCGTCATTATCTTTTTTTAGAGGATATTTGGTTGTCATGCATCGACAAAAGACCCAAAGACAAAATGGTTAGGGTCATCTTGTCACAAGCCCTAGCTGAGTACAAATACCACGACAAGCCCAAACATGTGGTCGTCAATGAGGCAATAAATGCCGCAAAGAAGCTGAAAAAAAACTGGGCAACAGGGCTAATTAATTCTTGTTTAAGAAAAGCCGTTGAAATAAAAAACCACACAGCATCTAATCAATCGGCACAATACGCCCACCCCAAATGGTGGATAGATCAACTAAAACTTGACTGGCCAGAGGATTGGCAACAAATTTTATTGGCGAACAACCAAAAACCACCGCTTTGGGTCCGATCTATATCCGCCCCGAATCAAGAATTATTGCTAGAAAAACATGCTGACATTGATCATGCTTACAAAATTCAGGCACAAGACATCACAACTCTCGAAGCTTTTAAAAATGGTACAATGTCAGTACAAGATGCCAGTGCCCAATTGGCAGCCGTTATTATCAGCCCAAAAAAACACGAAAAAATCTTAGATGCCTGTGCAGCGCCTGGTGGCAAAACCTGTCATTTACTGGAGCTAAACAACAACATTCAATTAGATGCGTTAGAGCTTTATCAAAACAGGGCAAATAAAATAACCGAAAACTTAATCCGCTTAAAACTTAAGGCCAATGTTATCGTTGCAGATACCAACGACACAATAAGTTGGTTTAAGGGAGAAAAATACCACAAGATTCTACTTGATGCACCCTGTAGTGCATCGGGTATCCTGCGTCGTCATCCTGACATTAAATATATCAGACAAGCCCAAGATTTAACAAAAATTTGCCAAGACCAACAACAGTTGTTAAAAAGTACTGCGCAAGTTTTGGCCCCAGGTGGTAATCTTTTGTACGCTACTTGTTCGGTTTTCAAGCAGGAAAACACAGATCAAATAAAATCTTTTTTAAAATCCCACCCACAATTCAGTGAAATCAAGTTAAACTATGGCTTTGCTAAAAATTGCGAATTTGGGATTCAGGTGTTAACAGGCGTTCAGGATATGGATGGTTTTTACTACTGTTACCTTAGAAAGTCTTTGGAGTAATATGCGTATTAAGTTATTAATGGGTTTTATATTAATGCTGTTGATCAGCGGGATAAGCAGTGCCAAAAACCATATTATATTGCTCAATACAAGCCAAAAAGACGATTCTTTACTGGTCTGGCCCCTGCTTAATTTCAATACTTCTAAGCAGATTAAAGAGGCCATTGACAACGGCACAAGAATACAAATCATTGCTAAGGCACAGTTGTATGAACCCCGCAATTGGTGGCTTGATGATGCCATAGACAACCAGAAAATATATCTTGAAATATCCTATTTTACGCTGAGCAAGCTTTACGTTGTAAAAAACAAAGTAACTGGCGAGCAATTGGGGTTTAACGAATACGATCAATTGTGGAAAGAATTTCAGCAACTGGCAAGTTTTACTTTTGACCTTCCTACCACTGTTAATCTATGGGTTAGAATGCGTTTGGTTTTAGACAAGGGAGCCTTGCCAACCGTGATGCAGCTTCCTGTTTTAATTGATAGCAATTGGGGCGATAATTGGGACATAGACACCCAATGGTATGAAAAAGAGCTTAGCCTTAAATGAAAATTCTTCGCTACAAAAACCTATTGATATTTATACTAATTATCGTATTGCTATCATCTCTGTATTTATTGGGTCTTGCCGTACAAGGTGCAGAACAGTTTAATCGCATCTATCTTTGGTTATTTGGTGCCTCTATTGTTGCTGTCGTCATTCTCGGCAGTGTTATTATTCAAAGACTTGTTTGGCTTTATATCAAAAGGAAAAACAACGAACCTGGAATTAAACTGACTTCGCGCATGGTTAAAACCTTTGTGTTTTTATCTTTGCCTCCAGTACTGGTGGTGTATCTGTTTTCTACACAATTCTTAAATAATTATATCGACAGTTGGTTCGACTCTAAAACGGGGCAAGGACTAAATGACTCTTTAAAACTGGGGCAACTATTTCTCGATGTACAAACGACTCAAGCACTGACCCAAACAAAAACTATTGCCAAAAAATTGTCTGAAATTGACCCCCCGAGACAGGCGATTTATTTAGAGCGTTATTTAGATGAATCAAATGCCTCAAACTTGACCTTGATTTCAGCCAGTGAAAAAATTGTGGGTAGAGCAAGCATTGATTTGTTGGATTTCAAAACAAGTTCCCCTCCCCGGTCTGTGTATCAACAGGTTAGAATAGGTAGCACTTATGCCAGAATTGAGCCCAAACAAGGCAGCCAGTTACAAATTCGCACATTGGTAAAAGTTGAAAATGTTTTAGATGTTTCATCCAGTTATCGGTTTTTACAGGGGCTTTTCCCCATTAAAGACGAGTATTCAGATCTGGCTTATAATATTGAAACAGCATTTGTGGGTTATAATCAGCAAAAATACCAGCGCAATGAATTAAAAAAAACCTTCAATATAATTTTATTTCTGGTACTAATGATTAGCATGTTATTGGCATTGATTAGGGCCTTCTCTTCCGCCAGAAATTTAGTGGCGCCCGTTAAATTGCTGTCGCAAGCCACGCAAAGAATTGCAGACGGTGATTACAGCCAAAATATCCCGGTTAGCTCAACAGACGAAATAGGGTTTTTGGTCAAATCTTTTAACACCATGTCCTCGCAACTAGCCGCTTCAAGTGCATTGGCGCACAGGGCACAAGCAGAAGCCATAAGCCAAAAATGGTACTTAGAGAATGTATTATCGCATTTGTCCAGTGGTGTTTTGAGTATCAATAACGAACACCGTATTTTAATGGCGAACTCGGCAGCGTGTAAAATTTTAAACTTATCTGCAAAAGATATTGTTAACCAAAATATCAACCAATTAAACCTAAACAAGGAAGGGCTGACACCTTTTGTTGAATTAATTCTTACAAAATTAAATGACCACAGTGAAGAATGGCAACAAGAAACACTGATTACCGAAGGCGATTTACGAAAAGTTTTGGTGGTTCGGGGCAGCAGGATTCCTGATCAAGAGCAAGACGATGGAGGTATGGTTGTGGTGTTTGATGATCAAACCATTATCAATCAAGCCCAGCGTGATGCGGCTTGGTCAGAAGTTGCTCGGCGACTGGCGCATGAAGTAAAAAACCCCTTAACACCGATACAATTATCCGCTGAAAGATTGAGGTTACGGTTCTTGGATAAAATGTCAGAGCAAGACAAAGATATTTTGGACCGAGCCACCCAAACCATTGTTTCACAAGTTGAAAATTTAAAAACATTGGTGAATGCTTTTTCAGACTACGCCAAAGCACCTGAGTTAAAAAGAGAGGCACGTGGTTTAAACAAGCTGATAAAAGAAGCGGTTGACTTGTACTTTATCTCTCATGCTGGCATTAATTTCAAACTGGATCTACTTGAACCAGAGCCAACAATGTATATTGATAAGGTTCGGTTTTCTCAGTTGTTGAATAACTTAATTAAAAATTCTGTTGAAGGATCTGGTCACAAAAAAGTATCTATTACCATTGCCACATTAATCAGCAAACCCGTTGGAAACAGCCTGATAATCAAGTTTAGCGATAAAGGTCATGGATTTACCGATAAGATTCTAGAGCACCTTTTTGAACCTTATGAAACAACCAAATCAACGGGCTCTGGTTTGGGCCTTGCCATCGTTAAGAAAATTGTTGAAGAGCACGGCGGTAATATCAAAGCCTACAACCACAACAACGGTGCCATGATTGAAATAAATCTTCCTATTTATCACAAATAAGCCGCTATTTAAACTATTGGTTTATGCGCCAAATGCTCTTGGTATATATTAGAAACTTCTCAGTTTATTTGTGCAACCAGACCAATTAAATATTGTAATATCAAACTCTTAGTGAGAAAATATTAAATATCATTATAGTAAGGAGTCTGTTTTGCAAAATAAAACAATGTACAGTGATAGGTATAGCCCAAATTTCGATAGTAAAACGGATTTGAGAACCATATGAAAATATATATTTTAGAAGACGACATTGACCAATCGGATTTATATGCACTTTGGCTTGACGAATTCGAATGCACCGTATTTAACAAAGCCAGAGATTTAATTAAGCAAATACCCTTCGAGGTTCCCGATATATTAATCCTCGACTGGAATTTACCAAAAGTTGATGGCTTAGACGTACTGCACTGGCTAAAGGGCAGTCGCTATGATGAAATACCTGTTATTTTTCTGACATCAAGAAATACCGATGATGATATAGTTACGGCTCTAACCGATGGTGCAGATGATTTTGTTGTTAAGCCCGCAAGTGAAGCCATATTAAAAGCAAGGATTAAAGCCGTGACCAGAAGGCTTAAAAATGTGCCAGATAAAACAGAAGAAATGGCAACATCAGACCCTTACTCCTTCAACCACAAAGTTAACACCATTTCGTACAAAAACAACCATATTTCTTTAACCAACAAAGAATATGACCTGGCTCTGTACTTCTTTAAAAACGAAGGCCTGTTAATTTCAAGAGACAAATTGCTTGAATCAATATGGGTCAAAAGCTCAGAAATCAGTACCAGAACAGTTGATACCCATATTAGTAGAATAAGAAAAAAATTATTGCTAAACGGCACTTATGGTTGGAAACTGGTCTCTATCTACCATCAGGGCTATAAATTAATCAATCAAAACAAGGCACCATAATGAGCAACAAAACAAAACAAGAATCGACTCCATTGGACTCCGTTGATCAAATTAGGAATATTTTATTTGGTGAACAGGTTACCATTATTGAAAAAAGATTTGTGGATCTTGAAAAAACCTTGGGTAACGCCATCAAATCTCTTGCAGATAAAATTGACAAAACCACCAAAAATATTGAAGCGCAAATATCAAAATCCAACCAGCAATTGAGTTCTGAGAGTTCTGATTTTGCAGAGCAGCAGACCAAAGCATTAACGGCTTTAGAGTCAACCATCAATAATAAAATCATTGAAACAGAGTCCGACCTGATCAACCAAATACAATCAGGATTGCAACAACTGGATGACAAAGCCAGTCACAGAAACGAACTGGCCAAGTTATTACAGGAAATGGCAAATAAACTTGCCGACTAATGCCAGCCAATGAGTAAAGAACTCGATACTTTAAAAACTTTATTGCTTAAAGATGAACTACAGTTACTAGACACCATTAAGCAAAAGGTCTTGTCTCAAGAACAGTTCACCCAGGAGGTATCTCAGGTATTGAGCCGCGCCATAAAACGCGCCCATAAAGAAGACAAGGGCTTTGAAAACGCCCTGTCTGCCCCCATCCAAGAAGGCGTTTCTCGGGCCTTTTCTGACAACAAACAGTCTATTATTGACGGCTTATTGCCCATAATGGGGCAACTCATTAGAAAAACAGTTGCCAACAGTATTAAACAATTTGTTGCAGATATCAATCGCATATTGGAGTTGGGATTTTCAACCAAGGCACTCAAATGGAGGTGGCAAGCAATCAAAACAGGGAAATCTTTTGCTGAAATAGTTTTTCAAAAAACCATTCGTTATCAGGTCAATGAAATATTCCTCATCAATCAAGAAAACGGCTTATTGATTGAGCATGTTGGAACTGGCAATATGTTAAAAGACAACAATGCCATTTCTGCTATGCTCTCAGTCATTCAAGAATTCATTGGCGATTCTTTGCAATCACCTGATGACCATTTACAAAGCGCAGAGATGGGTGAAAATCTTTTGTTTTTTGCACATGGGCCAAAATCTTTTTTGGTCTTCGTGGTTAAAGGCTCCCCCGCAGAACGGTTTAAAATCAAAGCCCAAGAACTGGTTGAAAATATTCATGCCGAATTCTCTGATGCCTTGATTGATGAACAACACTACAGAAACAACCTTGACTTGCAAAACTATTTGCAAGATGAACTTGTTACCAAAAGCATCTCTGATACACCAAAAAAAATCAATTGGATTCCTTGGATTGTTGGTATCTTAGCTATCATAGTGGCTCTTATCTATGTGTCTATCGAAAGGAACAATGAGTACCAACAGGTGGCAACTACTGCCAGCTCCATTGATGGCCTGTATGTACAGTCGGTAACGCGCAAAAATGGCAAATTCATTATCAAAGGGCTCATCGACCCTTTGGCCAATATCACATCGTTGCAACATGAAAATGTGGTTTTAGACACCAAGCCTTATGTTTCATTAGATAAAACGATTATTAAACAAAGACTCGAATTAATCGCCGCTTATTTCCCAATAGTTCATGTCAAGACTGACAAACAAACACTCAATATTGAGGGAAATATCTCCGCAGACAGTTATTCAATATTCATGACAAGACTAAACTCTTTAATAGGTATTGAACATATAAATAACCACCTAGTTGTTGATAATAGCCCTGCCATAACCGCATTTGTTCAGTCCTATTCTACAACAGACAAACAACTTAAATATGTTATTTCTCACAACCATGTTTCATTGGCAGGGACATTAACCTATAAAAAGCACCAAGATTTTATTCAAAAACTTATAGCTCAGTTCCCAGAAACAACCTTTGATAACAAACATGTTACTTTTTCAGACAACAGCCAATTGCTTATAGACAAAATTAATGCCACGGTAATCAACATGCCCCTATTGGAGAAAAACAACACCAAACAAGCAAGTTTATTAGAACAAACCACAGACCATTTACAACAACTCTTACAAAGAAAGGTCTCCTTTATGCTGACTATTGTTGGACAAAGTGATTGTTATGGTACACTGAGTGATAATCACTCAAAAAAACGGGCAGAAATAATTATGTCGACCCTGGTACAGAGCGCCATCAACCCGGCATTTATGTCAACCAAAATAAAATCCTGTGACCGATTCGACAGAACCTTAAATGACGCACAAAAAAAGGTTACTTTTTTAATTCAAAAAACCGAGGTTGATGAACCATGAAAATCGCAAAAAAAGTGTGTTTGATTGGGCGTTTTGCAGTTGGCAAGACCAGTTTGGTTAAACAGTTTATTGAGAATCAGTTTGGTGAAAAATACAAAACAACGGTCGGTGTAAGCATTTCAACAAAAGAAATTCTTGTCAATGATTTAGAGCTTTCTATGGTTATATGGGACATTGCTGGGTTTGAACAAGATGGACACTATGCCCATTATTTGCGTGGTGTTCATGGCATCATTTGGGTTGTGGATGGGACAGAACCTGAATCTTTTGAAATTTTAGATATTATCTCAGAGTCAATTCCGGAAATCGCTCAAATCCCCTCAGTTTGCTTTATCAACAAACACGATCTCGTTGAAGATTGGCACGTGCAAGATAAACACCTGGATCAACTAAAAAAACACAATTATGCCGTTTTAAACAGCAGTGCCAAAACGGGCGAAAATGTTGAAAAAGGCTTCACCAAACTTGCTGAATTGTTGGTAAGTTAGTTAAATTAATTTTTATGATTCCTGAAACTGTTAAAACCTTCCTTTTGACCCAAAAACAAGGCACTGGCTTCTTTTGTCTTGCTCTAAATAAAAACCACCACATCGTTCAATACTATGGGGAGCCACAGCTTCTGGGTTTAAATAAACCCCAAAAACACACGCCTATATTTGAATTTTTACCCATTTTAAAAACTGAAAGTTTTGCTGTTGATTTTGAAATTCCGTTTTATAATATCAACGAAAAGTTTGTTTGTAATATTTATTTTTTAAAACAAAAGACTTGTAACTATCTGGTTTTAATAGACCGATCTGAAATATTCCAAGTCACCCAAAAGTACCAACAATTTGCTCACGATGATAACATCACAAAAAATAAATTTAAGCGGGTCGCGCAGCAACTAGAAAAGACCCAGCAAAAGTTAAAAAAATCCAATCAAGAAAAAGCCACCTTAATTGCCATGCTCTCCCACGAACTGGGCACGCCTTTAACTTCAATTTTGGGTTACTCCGAGTTAATGCTAAATAACGCCACAGATCCTGAAAAAGGATTAGAAATTATTTATAGGAATGCCAATTATCTACAACAGTTGATTGAAAACACCTTGATGTTCGGGAAAACAGAAGCAGGAGGGCAACAAATACAACTTGAAAATGTATCCATTAAAACACTATTTAAAGACCTTGCAAGCTCCCTGTTGCCTGCCGCCCAAAACAAAAACCTTAAACTGATTGTTCCTGATGAATTCTCTGAGGACAATAGGGTTAATATTGATTTAACTCGCACCAAACAGATCTTGCTTAACTTGCTCAACAACGCAGTTAAATATACAGA
>CAZLZZ010000098.1:0-2026 GCA_964564165.1 uncultured Alcanivoracaceae bacterium
AAAATAATAGTTATTCTTGGTTTAGTGTTGTCTTTTATAACTTTGGATAGCAATCCAAATAACACACAACTCGAACTTAAAATATTGGATGAATTACAAGCTGAAAACATAATCGATCAACAACAATATAAGCACTTAAAAAGTCAAACATTAGAACGTGCGCCAATTCAAAAACTTAAAGCCCTTGGTGGTACAGCAACTATAAATGGTCATGTGCAAAATACTTCAGGCATGAACTTGGATGCGCATTACTTAGCCTTGTATGAATTGGTTGCTGGTGATAAAGTTTTTGTCGACAGTATTGACACTGATATGGCAGGCAACTATTCTTTTACTGGATTAACGACAGGTACTTATTTAATTTATTTTGGAGCTACATCAGATGATTACTTAGACTATCAATGGGATTCAGCTGGCAATACTGTCTGTACAACATTTTCCTGCCCAGATACCATCACTAGTCATATTAATCTAACTGATCCTGGTACGATTAATAACATTGATTTTATAGTCGCTTTAGGTGGAATAATCCAAGGAACAATAACCGATGCTAGTTCAGGTGTTGGTGTTGACACTTTATTTATTGTTACCACTAACACTGATCTAAATATAAATTACAACTTATTCGCTATTATCGACCCAGTTACTGGCGCCTATTCAATCCGCGGCATACCCGATGGTGATTACCGCATTTATCTAAGGCCGAATAATTTTAATCAGTTCAATGCCCATATCCCTCAAGTATACGGCGGCCCTGAATGTAATTTTTGTAGCCGTATAATCTATGATGGGATTGGCACAGTTCTGAACATAAACTCAGCCAACACCATCAACAATATTGACTTTTCGGTTAATGTCGGTGCTTCTATAAGTGGTAGTATACTGGATAATGACACATTAAATCCCACTTTAGAATTTGGGTTTCTTATGCTTTTTAATGATTCAAATTTTTTCTTAGGCTCTGGTTTGATAAATGGCACGAATAATGACCCCTTAGCTGATGGTTCATACTCCATTGGTGGCTTACTCCCTGGCAGCTATTATGTTCAAGGTGGCGATTTAGGTAGAGAGTTTTACCAAAGAGAGCTCTATGATAATAGACCTTGCTATTACGCAGGTTGTAACCGTGGTGCTGGTGATGCCGTTGTTTTGTCTGCATTAGAAAATGAAGTTGATATAGATTTTTTACTTAATAAAGGTGGGAAAATATCAGGCACTGTAACCGACGAAATAACAGGCCTGCCAATTGTTCTCGCATCTAATAGGCGTTTATGGGTTGAGTTTTACGATGCCGCTGAACAGGTTATTGGTGGTGCTTTTGTTCGGTCAGATGGCAGTTATATATCCGCACGTAGTTTGCCTGCTGGAGATTACTCTGTTAGAACTGGCTCAATGTTTCAAGGTGACTTAACCAGCCCCTATGTTAATGAAAAATACAACGACATACCTTGTGCTGGCCTTGCCTGTGATTTAAGTGCAACAAATGTTACCGTTGTCAATGAAATGGTAACATCAGGCATTGATTTTGCTTTAACTATTGGCAATTCTTTTTCAGGGACTGTAACAGATTTATCAAGTGCAGCTCCAATTACAGGCATACATGTTTTGGTGTACAAAGAAATAAGTCCTGGCGTGGTTAAATTTGCCAATTGGGCAACCACCAGCGATGGAACTGCAGGCAGCCCACCCATTGGTACTTTTGAAATCTCTGGATTACCAGATGGCACCTATTATGCCAGAACTCATACTGGTTCAGACTTGCCATTTTTTGCCAATTTCTCACCTTATTGGGATACAACTCCACTAATTGGTTGGATAGATATTTTATACAACAACTTACCCTGTATTGGAGATTGTGATATCACTCTTGGTACTCCCATCATCCTACCAGCTGTTGTTGTAAAAGCATCTAGTGGTGGTGGACCAACAATTGATTTCGCTCTCAGCCAAGGTGCTACAATTGCAGGTCAGGTCATTGACTTCATACAACATGCGCCAATAAAAGAAGTATCGGTAGAAATTTATA
>CAZLZZ010000098.1:2043-2869 GCA_964564165.1 uncultured Alcanivoracaceae bacterium
TATGGGCAGCTCATTCTCGGATGATCAAGGCAATTATATTACCCGAGGTTTGCCTGCTGGTACTTACTACCTAGTCACTAAAAGTTATGATTTATTGCTGGATGTTAAATACGGCAATGAATTTTGCACAACTGGTAGTTGTAACCCATTGAACGCTATTCCAATTGTTGTTACTGAACTTGAGCAAAAAACAAATCAAAACTTTGTATTGAAATCTGCATTTATGCACATGTTTTCAAATGATTTTGAATAGAGATAATTAACTTATAAAATACGAGGCAATACTGACAGTGTGGTCTCGCATCTGCAGGTATAACACCCAATAACAAGCACCAACCAATTATGAGTTTTGGTGCTTTACAGCGTTAAGCACACATTTAAATGATACACATAATGAGTATTTTCAGGCTATGAGATAAGGAATTAATGAGATACGATTAGTTCGTGGTTTTTTCTGATTAGATTGCTTTAGTAATTTCTTATACCGAGTCTTGAAATTCGACTTGACGAATGTCAAAAATTCTTTAGGAAAGAATTTGACTGCACCCATCCATGGGTTTCGTCCTTCGGGTTTACATGAAAAAATATTCCAGATATTTTTTTCACACAAGCCCTCATGGATGAGGGTAAGTATCATGGATGATACGCATAATGAGTATTTTCAGTCAAAGAAATAAGGAGTTAATGAACCCAAACATGTCGTGGTTTTTTCTGATTAGATTGCTTTAGTAGCTTTCAGTGTCAAGTTTTAAAATGTGATTTGACGAACGTCAATGAGCGTTTTAAAGCGCAGAGAGTAGGAATTAATGGTATTATTAATAAATTT
>CAZLZZ010000098.1:2969-12712 GCA_964564165.1 uncultured Alcanivoracaceae bacterium
GTGGTTTTTTCTGATTAGATTGCTTTAGTAGTTTTCACTGTCAAGTTTTAAAATGTGATTTGACGAACGTCAATGAGCCTTTTAAAGCGCAGAGAGTAGGAATTAATGGTATTATTAATAAATTTGTGGTTTTTTCTGATTAGATTGCTTTAGTAGTTTTCACTGTCAAGTTTTAAAATGCGAGCTGACGGATGTCAGTGAGTATTTTTAAAGCGCAGAGAGTGGAAGCTAATGAAGCAATATCATCAGAAAAAAAAGGTGACTTCCGTTAGCCGGTCTTAATACCCAGATTCACGACTGTGGCTGCTCCCTTCCGAGTCTGACCAAGTCCACCGCTAGCTGTTACTAAGTGACCAACGAAAGTCGGAGAGTATTATCGTTGAATTGTTTTTAATTGACAAGTTTTGTGTTTAAAATCTTCTTTATTAGTGGAATTGTGGCTTGCTTTTTTTCGACTAGAGTTATTTCGTCCAATTTACTTAACAGCGAGCTTAAAAAGCTTAAGTTCATTGGGTAGTTTTTCTCCAAAAAAGCTATAACTCTTGTATCTATGACTATGCCTTTTTGTTGAGCGAGATTTGAAAATACTATTAGCACTTCAACTCTTTCTAGTGCCAATAACTCATGGGTTCTTCCAGATTTCAAGCGAGACCTTAAATCTGGCAACTGCCAATCTGTATTTTTGTTGGAAACCTGTCCTGCTAAGATGATTTTTTTTCTGGCTTGTTTCACCTCGTTTATCCAAAAAAACAACGCTTCCTCTAACAATGAGTCCGATGCAATATTTTGTGTGTTATCTATACAAATAGTATCGAACATTTCTATCAAGGATACATTCTTTCGATCCAACAAATCTTTTGGGACAAGCAAGACTGCTGTTTTATTGCTTGTGTTGAGAAAATGGCTTATTGCCTGGAGCAGATGGGTTTTACCACAACCTGGTTCGCCCCATAAGTAAAAAAGAGTTTCATTGCAGCAAGAAAACGATTCCAAGCTATCGATTAATGCGACGTTTTTACCCGATACAAAATCTTTGAATGTTTTAACTGGGGTGTTTTTGAAAGCCAGTGGTATTTGCTTTGAAGTATCACTCACTTTTTTCTTTGACGCCTTTTTTGTTTTTATTGTTATTATTTTGTTTACTGGTTGGACTAAATTCATCTCCATCACTATACATTTTACTTTGAATATAATTTTGATGTGCAAAACGCAATAGAACCATCACTATTGCGGCTATCGGCAAACCCAATAAAACCCCCACAAAGCCAAACAATTGACCACCTGCCAATACAGCAAAAATAACGGCTACTGGGTGTAAACCAATTTTATCGCCTACCAATAACGGTGTCAGCACAAAACCTTCTAACAATTGACCTACTCCAAATACTATTAGGACATAAACAACAATGGTTAGATCGCCAAATTGTACAATAGCCATAATAACACCCACAATCATGCCGACAATTGCACCCAAATAAGGAATAAAAGAAACTATCCCTGCTCCCATACCAATGAGTAGAGACAAATCCAACCCAATGATCATTAAACCGACAGAATAGATCACACCTAATGCTAACATCACTGAAAATTGCCCGCGCAAAAAGGCACTTAATACGCTGTTTGATTCGGTGACCAGTTTATTTATAGTTGGATAAACAGGGCGAGGAATCAATTCGCCAACTCTTGCAGTCAATATATCCCAATCGCGCAATAAATAGAAAGTTATCACAGGAATCAATACGATATTCATCATCCAACTAACCAGTATTAAGCCACTTTGTGACAATGATGCAATGACAGTTTTTGCCATGCCTCCTGCTTCATTCCAATGTAATTTTAATAAAGAAGATACTTCTGCCATGTTAAACAAATCTGTTTCTATTCCAACCTTTTCCTTCAGCCACGGGCTTATGTGCTCACTTAGCCACTGAAAATAGTAAGGCAAGTTGGTCAATAAATTACTGACTTGACTTTCTAAAGTAGGAATCAAAAACAGTAAAATTATAAACACCAACAAAATCATCACCAAAAAGACAATAACCACAGACAATGTTCGACTAAGTTTCCAACTTTCGAGTTTGTCTGCAAATGGATCAAATAAGTAGGCCAACAAGGCACTAACGACAAAAGGTGTCAGGATTGGTGACAATAAATAGACAAAGAAACCCAACAGCAAAAATACCGCCATAAAGAACCATCGATTAGAATTTGTGAACATGTATTTCTCCTATTTTTCTTTGTGTATTTTTTTATTTTCATCAACTGCTTTATTGAACCAATAATAGACATAATGCAAGCCACTTGCAACAGTGAAAAAAGCCACTAAATAAATCAACAATTCAATAAAAAACTCATTGAACTGATAAATAGAATAGTGTGATAAAATAATAACGATCAGTAAAATCTGCAATACGGTATTAAATTTACTCAATAAACTCGGACTTTCACTGTCCACTTTTAAGACAGCGTAGTGATACAAAACCCCACCTGTAATAATCGAAATATCACGAGCCAATACCACTATTAACAACCAATTGGGAATCAAGCCTTGTACCGCAAACAGTAAATAACAACAAAGCATCATAAACTTATCAGCAATGGGATCTAAGATTCTACCCAAACGGCCTTCCCAACCAAATCGCCTTGCAAGAAATCCATCCAACAAATCTGAAAACCCAGCAGCAACTGCTATGTACAGGGCGTATTCATAGTTTTTTTCCAACATAAACCACACCAATGGAATCATAGCAAATATCCGCGCTATGGTAATGGCATTGGGCAAGTAACTCAGCCAATTCATGCGTCAATTGCCCTCATGTTGTTTAACCAGGCTAAAAAACAATTGGTTCAAGGGGCTGCTTTTATCGTATAACAGCGTGTTTTCTCTTTGAGTTAAATTTAAAAAAGCAACGGTACTAACCGACATATTGACATTCAAAACAAGCTCACCTTTTGATGCAGAAACAATATCATAGCTATCAATTACGGATAGGCTAGTGATGTATTTTCTGACTACGTTTACTTGTTGATAGCTCTCTAATGTATGAATCAGTATTCTAACGGTATGTTTTTCTAAATCTTCTCGATTAATTTTATTTAGAGCTGCATATTGTTGAGCAGCTTCAAGCATAACGGAAAACAACATTTCTCCTTCTTCTGTCCCGTTCTGTTCATCTGCTTGCTCTTGATAATGCTTAATGAGCATATCATCTTTTTGGAATGTTAAACCCATGCGAATCTTGATATTTTGTAGAGAGTTTTTGATATACACGAGTAGATTCTGTTGAATTTTATAACGATTATTGGATTGATCAATGGCTTCATACGACAAAGTTTTAATCGAATTTGGAGGAACCAACAACTTGTCTTCTTCATCCAAAACAGGCATCACAAACACCAAACCCAGTGCTTTTGACCAACGATCTATCCAATACATCGTCAACTCGTCATTATAGGCATAAGATAAAATCGTTTGTGGAGTTTGTAGAGTTTGTGGGGCTGGTTGTTTTTCCGGAGTATTGTCCTGACGAGTATTCTCCTCAACATTGGTCTCTTTAACAATCCACAACATTATTTTTTTTCTGTGATGTGGCAACAAAGAAAATCCAGCCTGTTGAATAGTATTTTGTACAAAAACATCGTCCATAACCAAATGAAACCACAATTTGTTTTGTCTGGTGTAAAAATATTTAGCCTCTATTTTTTCATAATAAGAACGCTTAACTCCCTTTTTAATATTGACTGAGTTAAAAACAGAATTAGATAAAATATCTCTAAGATTCTCGCCCGTATTTTTGGCAATGATTTGTGCGAATGCTTGTCTCAATTTTAGAGAGTCGTTGGATACAGTGTCTGATACCAGTATTGATGTTTGATTTACATCAACCGTTTCTGCTGTTGCAAAGTTCAACACGAATAAAAAGATTACAGCTGTTGACCTCCTAAAAAGCACAATTTTCGCTTCAGGATTCAATTTCAACAGTTTTAACAATTTCAACATTTATCTTTTGCCAGAATAAATTTTTGGCCCAATTTGAGGATTCATCTTGGGGTGGTTAAACCAGTAATTAACAGCCACAACAATTCTCTCAGAACTGCCCACATAAGCACTGACTTCATGATACAACCAAGAAGGGAAAATTAAGATTTGTCCCGCTTGCAATTTAAACACCTGATGTCCAAATCCGAATGGTGCTTCAGACATGCTCAAATTCCCTGCATCCAAATAGGTTGATGCCGCTGTTTGCGGATGAAAAAACCGGGTAACTCCTGAATCTTGAGCTTCACCAGGAGTTATCCCATCAGCAATACAATAAACAGCAGACCAAGAGGCCATTGGGTGATTGTGGTTGGTAAAATACCCACCTTTGCGGGTAATGTGATACCAAGCATCTGCAAACACATCAAATTCCTCAACCGTTTGACGTTTATATTTATTGACCATTCCTATCATTTCTAATACACAAGAAGTCATGAATTTTTTGAGCTCAACAACACAGTCTTCTTCCCAGGTAAACAAATCAAAATTGCTTTCAAACACCAAATCTGTTTCAACTGAGTTTCTGGTTTTATTTCTGTATTCTTCGGTTTCCCGCGATAAGAATAATTCTTTCAATGATTCGTTCATGGCTCCACAGTCTGCCATAAACGATGCCCCAAAAGGAACAGCGAAAGCAGGTATAATTTTAATGTCTGGTGGACTACTCATGGTTATTCACTCCATTATTCCGCGATTGTTACGTGTAACTTCTTATTCAACAATGACTCCATTGGCATTGGCCACCAACCCATATCACTAATCTTTGCCAAAGCTTCATCAGGAGTATGCCCTTTGTATTTAACCAAATATGCTGCCCATAATTGAGAAGCTCGGTGGCCAGATTGACAATGCAACAAAACCTTGCCATCCCCTGCGCTATCTAAAGCTTGAGCAAATTCAGCTAATTTCTCTGGAGAATATTCGTTATCTTTGCCATCGATAGGGATAAAATCATAACCGATACCTGCTTTTTTTAACAAATAATCTTCGTAAAATTTTAATTCTTTCATTTCCTCAGGCGTACGCATATTGATTACCCGAGAAAAACCTGCTTTTTTTAGCAATTTAAAATCGTTATAACCAGGCTGTCCACCAATATAAACCTGACCACTTTGGAATAAACTTGAAGTATAAGGGGGTGGTTTAACTATTTTCTTAACGTTTTTATTAACTATGTTGTTAACTATGTTGTTAACGACTTCTAACTCTGGCTTCGCAGCTTGAACCTGAACACTAACAAGCAACATTAAAGACAAGAATATTAAGGTTTTTTTCATGGTTATTCCTATTAAAATATTAATGACGCCATCTTGCGCCTTAATTGTGAAACCAGTTTAGCATCATCTATTAAATTAAAGGCAAAAATTAGGCTTTGTTTGATAGGCTCCTTATCGTTGCTTTTGGTTCGCGACAACAATTGCAACAATTGCTCTATTCCTTTTTGCGGATTAACCGAAACGGTAGTTTCTATGGCGTTTTGTAATTTCACATCATCGCTTTTTTCACCCAATTGAATCAAATCCAAGGTCACTTTTATCATTTTTGCCTGATCTTTTTCTTTGTCTTCTGAACTTAAATTCGCAAATGATTCTACCGCTTTGTCAATTTCACCTTCTTGTAAATAAATTTTTATCAACAGCAGTTTACCATCAAAAGAGCTCTCAGACTGCAAATAGGGTATTGCCCCTAATACTTGGCCTTGATTGATCAACTCAACTGCCTTTTGCATATCATCGGATGCTTTATCTTTCGTACTCTCTTCAACAGGCAACAAATGAGGCTCTAGTAATTGTCGAATTTCCGACTCAGGCTTAACACCCATAAATTGTTCAATAATTTCACCATTTTTCATTAATAATACGGTTGGCAAAGATCGAACACCATAACTCATCGCCAATTCTTGCTCAGCATCAGTATCAACAGTAACCAAATGAACAGAGCCATTAAGTGAATCAACAATTTTATGTAACAAAGGCATCAACTGCTTACAAGGCTCACACCAATCTGCCCAAAAGTCGATCAGCACAGGCACAGATCGTGACTTGACCAAAACCTCTTGCTCAAACTCGGCCGCGTTAACTGCTTTAATAAAATCTGACATATCTAATCTTCAGGCTTGTAATAAGGATTTTCACCCGTTGAATGATCAGTACCATCCATCAACCCTTTAAGTTCAGGAAATTGGCGCAATAACTTGGTTTCCATGCCCATCGACAAGGTTTGTCCAGCCATACCACAGCCATTACAACCACCACCAAATTCAATAAAGGCATAACCATCATCAATGCTGGTTAATTTGGCATTACCGCCATGCATTGCCAAAGATGGATTGAGCTCAGAATCAATAAAATACTGTACCCGATCATGCAATGAGGCATCATCATCTGGTTTCTTGCCCTTTAATTTTGGTGCTTTGATATTTAGCTGACCACCAGTATCTGATTCTTCGAATTCGATAGAGGCTTCATCCAAATACTTTTCATCCTGTTTCGAAACAAACAAACTGTAGGTAGATTGCTTAAATTCATAAACATCTGTTGGCACTTCATCTCGTTCACAAAAATTCAAAAAACAATCAGCAATCGGCGTGCCAGGATTCTTCACCATGACTTGAAGATGTAAATCATCCACATCGTGTTTGTTGATAACATCGGCTAAAAATTCTTGTGCTTTTGGATCTACGGAAATATTCATTTCTTTCTCATTAATTATATAGAGGTATGAAAACAGTCAATTTGACATGTTCCAAACCAGTATTGTATTGTAAATCCTTATTATAATTTAAGCTATTAAAATTTTAAACTCAACATAACAAGCCAACCGGCAAAGCATACATTTTAATTTTACCTTGATGAAAAGGCAAAATATTTGCACCAGAATAAAACACCACACCATGGCTAAATTTATCGCCAACAAACTCTGCCAGTTTAGTTAACCCTTTAAAATCTCTTACCCCAACTGTTGCAGATGCCTTGATTTCGACACCTATAATCTGACCATTGTTTTGTTCCAACACCACATCCACTTCATTTTTTCGGTTATCTCTAAAATGATAAAGTGAAACATCATTTATAGCCCATTGTGTGTGCTTGGTTAACTCCATAAAAATTAGGTTTTCAAATAAACCTCCAAAATACTGGCTATAAACCAATTGTTCGTAATTTTTCAGACCCAATAAATAACATGCCAATCCAGTGTCAACAAAGTGCAACTTAGGCATCCTACTGGCTTGTCTTTTTGCTCTGTTTTTCAAATAGGCTGGTACGGTTTTAACAATAAACATCAGTTCTAATATATTAATGTATGTTTTTACTGATTTATCGTCCAGCTCTAAATCATTAGATACATTGGCATATTTTAGTAAATTTCCACACAAACCTGACAAGTAGGCAATCAAAGCTGATAATTTGGCTTGGTAATCTCCTCTTGCGGTATAGAGCGTTTCAAAGTCTTTTAACAACCTGCCCTGCAAATAAGATTTAAACCACATGGATTTACCTCGTTGGCTTTTACTCTGAACCTCAGGGTAGCCTCCATTTAAAATCCAATCGGCGATTTGCTGTTTGGATAAATTTAAATCTTTCTTGTTTTCAAATTTATCGTCGACCAAATAATCAATGATGTTTATTGGTTGTTTTTTAACTTCGGAATTAATTTCAGATATTGATAACGGATACAACTCCAATCGTGCCATGTGTCCAGGCAATGCTTCTTGTACTTTTGCTGATTTAAAAATGTCAGCCGAACCCGTTAATAAGAATTTACCTTTGTGCTTGCCACCCAATTGATCAGAAGCTTGTTTAATTGCAGGAACCAATTCAGGCGAGTATTGAAATTCATCTAGTATAATATTTTGTTTTTCAAATGATTGTATAAAACTTTGCGGGTCATTTTCTACTGCTGACAATATCGCCTTATCATCCAAGGTCAAATATTGCATACCTAAATTTTTCCCAACCAATTGAACTAACGTGGTTTTTCCTGATTGACGAGGTCCTGTTAAATATACTATTCTAAATTCATTTAACAGCTCTTCTATAATTTTTTCTAAATTTCTTCTAAACATTTGACAATCATACATCTAATCATCTGATATAACAACGTTAACCCGAGTTTTACACACTATTAACCCGAGAATTACGCTTATTTAACCCGAAATAAACAGGTCGATATTCCGAATTTTACATAATTTTGTCATACAAATAAGGCATCGATATATCCAAGCGGTAATCTATACTAGAATGGGTCCCATTGAACTCTTGGTAAGCGTGTTCAATATTGCATTTCTCTAACTGTTTTGATAATCTTCGCATGCCATAATGAATCATAAATTGATCACGGCTTCCACAGTCCATGAATAAGCCATTGAGCTGTTGCAACGCTTTGATATTGTGCTTGACTAAATTCACGGGATCATTGTCCAACCAATTTTGCCATCTTTCTGGCTTTATTTCACAAGTATTCAAATCAAAAGGCAGTTCAATTTCTTCTTGCGGATCATAGGTAGCAGCCATGCAGATCATCATCAATGTCAATATGTCCGTTCCATGGGTCTTTTTAGCTTTCCAGAATCTTTTGATAAAATGATTGATATCACCTTTATAATTCGCCAACACATTGGCAACAGTCGGGAAGTCACGTTGATAAAGCACATCAAACCCAGCATCACCCGACTGATTGGCAATCGCTCCCCAAAACCCTGGGAAATCCATAGCAAACCGAATAGCAGCAAATCCACCTGATGATTTACCTAAAACTGCTCGGTGTTGCATGCCTTTTTTGACTTTAAAATTTTCTTCTACCACTGGCACGACTTCCTCAACAATAAAAGAAGCATAATTGCCAATCGCTGGTGAATCAATATACTGGTTGCCACCCAAGCAGGTAAAACAATCAGGCATCACCACTATAGTTGACCCCATTTTTTTTTCAGCGATTAAGCGATCTAATCTTTCAGTGATATTTTCACCAAAAGCCTTCCAACCCACCACGCCAGTGCCACTATTGGTATAAGCCGCCAAATAATACATCACAGGCAAATCAACTGCCGCCTGGTCATAATCGGCTGGCAGATAAACATAAACAGTTCTTGTATGTGGATCTTGTAAGGGATTGTCCTTTAAGATTTCTGATTCAATTTCAAATTGAACCAAGCTTCCTTTGGGATATTGTTCTCTGTGGTTATAGATCGACATATATAGATTGAGTTGTTTGTAGTTGATAGACATTTTAATTCTAAATACAAATTATTTCTACTCAATTTCCCCTATAGAAAATCTTAAACAAATAAATGCAAAACAAATTTAGCAAAATGATGTATAATTTATTTTCATTTCAACAATCTTATCAATATGAAATACGCACATATACTTGTGAGCCTCTTACTCATCTCTCTATCTTCTAATGGGCAAACTCAGGCTGTTGAAGTAGCTAAGAACTTAACCATTAAACAAGTTGAACAACTATCAAAAGACAGTAACATCAAAAAAGGAGTCAAAGCATTTTCTAAAAAGAAATACCGAAAAGCTGAAAAATATTTTTTAAAAGTTATTAACAAAAATCCATTAGGTGTCTATTATTTAGGAGACCTTTACGACGAAAAAAAATTTGATGGATATTCAGAGGAAATATCAAATGAATGGCTCTTAAAAGCATCTCAATAGGGCCTAACTTTTGCTCAATACGATTTAGGATTGGCATTAAT
>CAZLZZ010000099.1:0-12699 GCA_964564165.1 uncultured Alcanivoracaceae bacterium
ATAACAAGCGAAAAACCAAAAAATAATGTGACGAAATAGTAAAAATTTTAAAATTATATATTTTGAAAAAAATATTTTAAATTTTGATGGTTAAAAGTGGTTTAAGTTGCTATTCTCGGACAAGCTCCTAGTTTCAATGATATATCTTTAATTGTTTGATCAGCACTTCTGTTTAGTGCTTTGTCAACTGATTGTACTTTAAATTGTTGGCTAAATGTTGCCATTTTTATCTCCTGTTTTTAAAAAATGATTTTTAAATTCTTAGGCGACAGGTATGGTGACATAGGGGGTAAAGTAGTTATCAAGGCATCACGGCTAATTTGTTCTAGCTCTAAGTCATTGATTTTATTAGGTTGGGAAAAAATCTTAATTAACGTATTTGTTGATCTGTCGCTTAGAACAAATTAGCCCTGAGGCATGTGCATGCTAATAATTGTTAGATGTCTGTGACGCAAAAGAATAAACCCTCCAGCACTAAGATAATATTCTCCACGGGCAAAAAACAGGGAGGGTGCACCTTCTTTCTTAAAAAAAGAAACAAAAAGCGTACATAATAGCTGCTTTTAATTCAAAGTTCGTGTAGTATGATTGGTTAAAATATCATATTGAGGTTTAGCATGAAATTTAGAATAGGAGAGCTTTTCAGTGGCCCAGGCGGTATCGGCTATGCTGCAAAAGTAGCTAAAGCAACAGCTGATAATGGTGAAGAATTTAGTATTGAGCACGCTTGGGCAACTGATTACGATAAAGATACTTGTGATACTTTTGCACATAATATTTGTAACGGAAAAAGTGAAAGTGTTGTTTGCAAAGATATAAGAAAACTAAACTTTAATAAACTTCAAAATATATCTGATATTGATGGTCTAGCCTTCGGCTTCCCTTGTAATGACTTTAGTATGGTAGGTGAGAAAAAGGGTATAAATGGAACATTTGGTCCTTTGTACAGCTACGGTGTTGAGGCTTTGAAAAAATTCAAACCTATGTGGTTCTTGGCAGAAAATGTGGGTGGTTTAAGAAACTCAAATGAAGGAAATACTTTTAAAATAATACTAAAAGAGCTAGAGGATTCTGGTTATACAATTACGCCACACCTATACAAATTTGAAGAATATGGTGTACCACAGGCACGCCATAGAATAATAATAATTGGTATTCGTAATGATTTAGAAAAAGAATTTAAAGTACCGTCACCTTCTCCTTACAAAGACATTGATAACACATCACGGTCAGCTATTGAAAACCCTCCTATTCTTGAAGATGCTCCAAATAATGAACATACTAGACATGCTTCGCAAGTCATCGAACGCTTAAAACATATAAAGGCTGGAGAAAATGCGTTTAATGCTAACCTTCCTAAAGATTTAGAGCTAAATGTTAAAGGTGCAAAAATAAGTCAAATATATAAAAGGCTACATCCTGATAAACCGTCGTATACAGTTACAGGTAGTGGAGGTGGTGGCACTCATGTCTATCACTGGTCAGAAAACAGGGCTTTAACAAATAGAGAAAGGGCAAGGTTGCAAACATTCCCAGATAGCTTTGTTTTTCTCGGCTCTAAAGAAAGTGTACGAAAACAAATTGGAATGGCTGTGCCATCCCAAGGTGTAAAAATAATATTTGATTCACTCTTGAAAACATTTGCTGATGTTGAGTATGAATCAATAGATAACAATATAAAGTTGGAGTATCAAGATGAGCAGTGTCTTGCTTTCGGATGATTTATTTTCAGAGGTACTTTTAAAACCTGCCAGGGATGGGGCAAGTGATTTATATATCATTTCAGGCTATGCGTCTTCTGCAATGGTGTTCCACCATGCAGAAAAACTTAAAGAGCAAAATTCAGATATTAATATTAATTTGATAATCGGAATGACTTGCCGAGACGGTCTATCAAAAACTAATCATCGTGGTTTTCAATCATTAGTAAAAAATGACCTATCAGGTATTTTTAACTGTAGTTACTTGATAAGCCGCCCACCTGTACACTCAAAAGTTTATACATGGGTTAAAGGTGGAGTGCCAATAACAGCATTCGCAGGTTCAGCAAACTATTCACAGCAGGCCTTTATTGGCAATTCACAGAGAGAAGTAGCAACAAAATGTGACCCTACAGCCGCTTATGATTATTATAAATCTTTTATTGATGAGTCAATTTATTGCAATCATCAGGATGCTGAAGAAGTTATTACTCTCTACAATGATAATCGAGCGGTAAATTCTACAAAAGATTCTGTCGAGGATGAAACGGCAGAATATGATGCAACAACTGGTTTAGAACATGAGTTAATCTCTTTTATAAATAGATCAGGAGAAATATCTAAAAGATCTGGTTTAAACTGGGGGCAAAGAGATAACAGGGAGCCAAATCAAGCATACATTCCACTAAAAGTGAATGTATATAGCACCGACTTCTTTCCACCGGTAGCACAGCATTTCACAGTCCATACCGATGATGGAAAAATATTAATTTGTACTAGAGCACAAGAAAATGGGAAAGCTATTCACACTCCTCAAAATAATAGTCTAATTGGTGAGTATTTCAGGTTTAGATTGGGTGTCGCCAATGGTGGTTTGGTAACTATGGAACACTTAATAAACTACGGAAGAACTGATATAGATTTTTACAAGATAGACGAAGAGAATTATTATATGGACTTTTCAGTATAAGAAAATCTAAACAATACTGGAAAAATACTGGGGCATCCATCAAAGTTAGCTTTGAATTTAGAGCTTAAACCACTATTCTTGCTAAGGCTCGGCTGATATGACAGTGCGTAGTGTTCGTCGCATCGCTGTGCGATAATTGCTTTTGATTTATACATTTTTTCCAAGTATTTAAGGGTTTGATTAATAGACCAATATAGTTTTTATTTTCAATAAAAGGCGGAGCTAAAGCACCGCTGCCGATATGAGTTTTCTCGTTATGATTATGAAATAGCTGACACTTAGCGACACATAAGTTAACATTGCAAAAACCTCTGTGTAACTCTGTGTTTTCTCAGTGAACCTCCGTGTTACATATTCTCCAATTTAAGCAACTGCCCCTGCAATTCTTCTAATTTATGCTTGTTACTTGCCAAGTTGTCTTTTTCTTTATTAACAACAGCCTCTGGTGCAGAACTAACAAAGCGTTCATTTTTGAGTTTGCCGGCACTACGAGCGATTTCTTTGTTGGCAGTTTCGATGAGTTTATTCACTCGCTCGATTTCTGCATCAACATCAATTAAACCAGCAAGCCCGATATTGATTTTCATTTCGCCGATTAAGGCAACTGCTGATTCTGGGGCTTGCTCGCCATCTTTTAATGCGGTGATGTTTTCAAGCTGTGCCATGGTTTTGAGTAGTTGTTCGTTGCTTGCCAGTACACTTAAATCATTTGCCGAGGTGTTTTCCAAAATAATAGACAAAGGCTTGCGAGGTGATATGTTCATTTCGCCACGAATTTGCCTAATTCCAAGTACTACTGCTTGTAACCATTGCATGTCTTGGAAAGATTTTTCATCCACCAAATTGGCGTCAAATTCTGGGAATTGCGCTATCATGATGCTTGCACTTGGCAGGCTTAATTTCACTTTTAGTTCTTGCCAAATTTCTTCGGTGATAAATGGCATGATTGGGTGCAATAAACGCAAAGCTTCATCTAACACATACAATAAGGTGTGTTGGACGTTATATTGGGTGTTTGCATCTTGTTTTAATAAGGGTTTGGCAAGTTCCACAAACCAGTCACAGTAGTTGTTCCAGATGAAATCATAAATACATTGTGAGGCTAAATCTAGGCGGAAGTTATCCAAGTGCTTGCGGTAATCGGCTATGCTATTTTGCAGTTGCGATAAAATCCATAATTCGGGTGTTGAACTAGGGTTCCATTTTTGTCTATCTAGTTTAAAATCTTCGGTGTTCATAAACACAAAACGTGAGGCGTTGAAGATTTTATTGCAAAAATTGCGGTAGCTTTCCAAGCGCTTCATATCAAAACGCAAATGCCTGCCGTTGGTTGCCAGTGCCGCAAAGGTGAATCGCAAGGCATCACAACCGTTGGGATTGATGCCATCAGGAAATTCTTGGCGGGTGATTTGTTCAATTTTGGCTGCCATCTCGGGTTGCATTAAACCGCTGGTGCGTTTTGTTACTAAGTCTTCTAGTTCTATGCCGTCGATTATGTCGATTGGATCAAGTACATTGCCCTTGGATTTGGACATCTTTTGACCTTGTGAGTCGTTGATAAGTCCGTGGATATAAACTGTTTCAAAGGGTATTTTGTCCATGAATTTACAGCCAGCCATTATCATGCGGGCAACCCAAAAGAAGATAATATCAAAACCAGTAACGAGTACTTGAGTTGGGTAAAATTCTTTTAAGCGGTCTGTTTCCTCTGGCCAGCCTAGAGTAGAAAACGGCCATAGGTTTGCTGAAAACCAGGTATCAAACACATCTTCGTCTTGTGTTAGTTTGAAATTTTCGGCAAGATTGTATTTTTCCCGAACCTTTGTTTCTGTTTCGGCTACGTAAATTTTACCGTCTTCATCATACCATGCAGGTACACGGTGTCCCCACCATAATTGCCGTGAAATACACCAATCTTCGATGTTTTCCATCCATTGATAATAGGTTTTGTCCCAGTTTTCAGGTACAAATTTAACTTCGCCATCCTTGACCACATTCAAGGCTTTTTTTGCCATGCTGTCGACTTTGACATACCATTGGTCGGTACGATAGGGTTCAATAATGGTGTGTGAACGATCGCCACGAGGTACCATTACTTTGTGTGGCACAATTTTTTCAAGCAAACCTAAGCTTTTAAAATCTGCCACAATTTGTTTGCGCGCATCAAATCTATCCATGCCGCGGTAAGCCTTGGGCATATCAGTATTGATTTTGGCATCATCAGTTAAGATATTAATAATTTCTAAATCATGACGTTTGCCCATTTCGGCATCATTAAAATCATGAGCAGGAGTGATTTTGACACAACCTGTACCCAGTTCCATATCAACATAGTCATCAGCAATGACTTTAATAAAGCGACCTGTTAATGGCAATTCGATTTCTTGCCCAATTAAGTCTTGGTAGCGTTCATCATCGGGATGAACAGCAACAGCTGAGTCACCTAACATGGTTTCGGGGCGCGTGGTTGCCACAACAATATAACCTTTGCCATCTTTGCGTGGGTATCTTAAGTGCCACATAAAACCATCTTCTTCGGCAGATTCTACTTCTAAACTAGAAAGTGCGGTTTGCAAGACAGGGTCCCAATTTACCAATCTTTTGCCACGGTAGATTAAGCCTTCTTCGTATAAATCAATAAATTGTTTTTGCACTGCTTTTGATAGCCCTTCATCCAGGGTGAAACGCTCGGTTGACCAGTCAACCGATGCACCTAAACGGCGAATTTGCGCTTGAATATGTCCTGCCGATTTATCTTTCCATTCCCAAACTTTTTCTAAGAATTTTTCACGCCCCAAATCGGTGCGTTTAATGCCGTCGGTGAGTAATTGACGTTCGACCACCATTTGCGTTGCAATCCCTGCATGGTCAGTACCACATTGCCACAAGGTCTTTTTGCCTTGCATGCGGTTGTAACGAATAAGCACATCCATAATCGTGTCTTGAAACGCATGACCCATGTGTAAAGAACCGGTGACGTTTGGTGGTGGTAGCATGATACAGTATGTTTCATCACTTTTTGCACCATCATCACTTGGTGAGAAATAACCTGCATCTTCCCAGGTTTTGTACCAATGGGATTCTATTTGTTTTGGGTTGTATTTTTCTATCATAGTTTTATAAGGAACGCAGAGATTCGCAGAGGAATCGCAGAGTTACACAGAGTTTATATTTTATTTTATTTTTGTATTTTTGTATTTTTGTATTTAATAAGTTAATTTAATTATTTTCAAGTAAGTAACGCAGGAATTCGCAGAGGAATCTCAGAGTTACGCAGAGTTTATTTTATATCATTTTTCATTAATGATTCTTGTTATGCCTTGTTTTAATATTTTCACATTAAAAGTTTAATAACAAACCAAGTTTAAATTTTCCCAGTTTTAAGTAGGTTAATAATTGAGCTTTATGAATATCTGATATTTGTTCAAGAGCTTTTAATTCTAGCACTATTGAGCCCTCTACTAATATGTCAATTCTAAAGCCTCTATTTAGTTTTAGATTTTTATACCTTAATGGAACGAAAATTTCTTTTCGTACATTAAGGTTTATTTGTTGGAGCTCATAAATTAAGCAATCTTGATAAGTGGATTTTAGAAGTCCAGGCCCAAGTTGTCTATGAACTTCAATTGCACAGCCAATTATTTTGCTAGTAATAATGTTTTTATCCATAAAATACTCTGTGTAACTCTGCGAATCCTCTGCGAACCTCTGCGATACTTAAACTTTCTATTTAGAACTCTCATTAATCAAGTACTGCACCATCATGGCTACAGGGCGGCCAGTTGCGCCTTCTTTTTTGTTGTTCCATGCGGTCCCTGCTATATCAATGTGCGCCCAGTTGACACCTTCGCAGAAACGACTAAGGAAACAACCAGCGGTGATTGAGCCGCCAGCAAAGCCACCGACATTTTGCATGTCGGCAAATGTGGTATCAATTTGTTTTTGGTAATCATCCCACAAAGGCAGCTGCCATGCGCGGTCATGGATTTGGATGCCTGCATTTAAGATGTCTTGTGGTAATTGTGTTTGTTTGCTCATCACCGCTGAAGCGACATGTCCAAGAGCCACAACACAAGCACCAGTTAAGGTTGCTAAGTCGATTAACACTTGTGGCTTGTATTCTTGTGCATAGGTTAAAGCATCACATAAAATCATGCGGCCTTCGGCATCGGTATTTAACACTTCGATAGTTTTTCCTGAATATGAGGTCACTACATCGCCAGGACGGTAAGCGTCACCATCAGGCATGTTCTCAACCGCAGGGACTATCATAATTAAATTAATCGGTAATTGCATTTCTGCAACAGCCACAAACGTACCAAATACGGCTGCAGCCCCACACATGTCATATTTCATTTCATCCATATTGGAGCCAGGTTTTAATGAAATTCCACCGGTATCAAAGGTGATGCCTTTGCCGACCAGTATATGAGGTTGTTGTGTTTTTTTAGCACCTGCATATTTAAGGACAATCATTTTAGATTCATTGCGTGAACCACGACCAACGGCGAGTAGTGAGTTCATTTTTAGCTTGGTCATTTTCTTTTCGTCAAGAATGGTCAAGGAACAATTGTCGTATTTTTTTGCAATGGTTTTTGCCTGTTCTGCAAGGTAGCCAGGATTGCAAATGTTTGGTGGCAAGTTACCCAGTGCTCTGGTTGTTTCAACTCCGATTGCAATTGACGATGCTTGTTTTATCGCTGATGCGTCTTTTTTGTCGGCATACATTGTCATTGAAGCTAGGCTGTGATTGTTGTCTTTTTTGAAGTTTTTTGTTACTTCATAACGGTATTGGGCATGTGAGGCGGCAATAGAGATAATTTTCCCAGCAGTTGCGGTATCAATCTTATTGAATTTTAATGTCGTCAAGTAATTGCTTACTGTTTTTGTTGGTGTTGTTGCCACAGCCTTAACTGCTTGGGCCGTTGCTGTTTGTAATGTTCCTAAATCACATTTCTCTTTGTCACCTAAGCCGGTTAATACCACTCTTTGTCCTGAGTTTGTAAACAAGGTAAGTATTTGACCAGTTTTGCCTGCAAAGTCTTTGCTTTTGATTCTTTGTGAAAGCTGTTTGTTTAATAAAGCGTCTGCTTCCTTTGCGATAGCATTGAACTTTAAGTCAGAAAAAAAGCCTATAAATAAA
Organism: uncultured Alcanivoracaceae bacterium; assembly: GCA_964564165.1. GTDB lineage: Bacteria > Pseudomonadota > Gammaproteobacteria > Xanthomonadales > Marinicellaceae > NORP309. Next base: position 7,814 of record CAZLZZ010000099.1, read on the forward strand.
GCGTCAGATTTAGATTTGCTGGGCGTGATTAATGATGATGTGATTTTCATGCGTTTCTCCATAATTTGGTAAGGGTGTGGTAAAATTCGTTTTTAGACAATACGAAATCGTAACCGAATAGGTATTTTAAACAACAATAGTCTATAGTGCCAGTAATAAATATGGCTTAACTACATATAACCCAAATCCAGATATAGAAAACACAATGACAGCACAAGCCCTTAATGCACCTAAGAAATCAGCAAAAAGTCTCATCACCAATGAGGCGTATTTGATTTTTGTTGATTCCTTATGCACGCCAAGTACTTGTACTCTCAAATGCGTTTCTATATCGAGATTTGGGTATAATATGTTCACTTGAAGCATCGGATGAAAAATAATTGCAAATGTTAGGTAAATATTTAAGAAGAGAGACGTTGAAAGCTTTTGCGGGCATTTTAATGGTTCTTTTTGTGGTGGCTGTTGGGCAGATGTTTGTAGAGTCCCTTAGGGCGATTGCACGGGGAGTTTTGCCAGCTTCTATGTTATTTGTAGAACTGGGTTTGCGTACTTTTGACAGTTTAACTTTACTGTTGCCTTTGTCTCTGTATTTGGCAGTTTTGGCAAAACTGTCACAAATGTACAGAAACCAAGAAATCGTGATGTTTCATTCAGCGGGTGTGTCTACAAGGCAAATGTTAAAAATGTACATGCCGCAGATGATTTTTTTCTCAATGTTTTTATTGATTATTTCTGTGTTTGTTATTCCTGTAGCCTCAAAGGTTTCCGAACGTATAACATTGGCAGCCAGTAAGAATGTTTCGTTGATGGGCTTAAAGGAAGGGGTGTTTCAAGAACTATCAGGTAGCAATTCGGTTATTTATGTGAGAAAAATAAATGTTGAGCAAAATCGTTTAGAAAACATTTTCGTAAATGTGAGACACAAAGATGTAAGGCACAAAGAACGGGTGGATACTTTAACGGCTGAATATGGTTATCAATACGAAGACACGCAAACTGGGCAAAGATATATTTCGCTGTTTAATGGATTTAGAAATGAAGGGGTGCCAGGCAGCAAAAAGTATCAGCTGATGAAGTTTGAACGCAATGACATTAAGTTGCCAAGACTAGAAGGTAAATCTGTTGATGTAGATGAAAAGGGCAAAAGCATTACAGAGTTATTGAATTCAGAAAGGCTGGTTGATAAGGCAGAATTTCATCGCCGCTTATCGGCACCCATGAGCATTGTTGTTTTGATGTTGTTGGCGCTGTCAATATCCAAAACATCTCCACGAGATGGGAAATACAGCAGTTTGGCATTGGGACTTTTGATCTTTGTCGTATACATCAATTTATTGGCAATTTCTTTGTCATTGATAGAACAGGACAAGGTGCCTTCTTGGTTTGGTACGTGGTGGGTTCAGGCTATATTTATTGTTTATGGATTTTGGCGAATACACAAAGCAGATGAGGCGTTCGTTTGATGTACAGCACTTTAAATAGATATATTTTCAAGGCCATTAGTTTGGGCGTTTTATTGGCGATTGCTATTTTTTTATCGTTGGATATTTTAATTGGATTTATCTCTCAGGTTAATGTGGTCGGCAGAGGAGATTACACAATTGGCTCTGCATTATTTTATACGTTGTTGACAATTCCTGACAGTATATACCAAAACTTTGCGGTTAGTGCCGTGGTTGGGGTGATGCTGGGTCTTGGGGCTTTGGCAGCAAGTTCTGAGCTTGTGGTCATTCAATCATCAGGTGTTAGTCGAATGAAAGTGGCCACTGTATCCGTTTCTACACTGCTTGTATGGTTGTTGCCGATGATGATGATGGGTGAATATGTTGTCCCGCCAGCAAAACTTTTGGCAGAATCATATAGGGCGACTAAGTTAAATAAAGATGTAGGGTTGGGGGTGAATTCTGGTGTTTGGATTCGCGATGGAAACATTATCTTTAATGCAACACCTGTTGGCAGTGGTTATGATGAGCGCCGTAAAAATATTGTTATGAACGATGTTACGGTCTATGAATTGGACGATAAATTAAAAGTAGTAAAAGTATCAAAAGCAGAAAAAGCCACGCATAAGGGCGACAGCTGGGAGTTGCTAAATATTCAAGTGACAGAATTTGTAGAATCAGGGGTTGAAACAAAAACAATTGATTGGCAATTGTGGCCTTCTCGAATAGAGCCGGAAATACTGGGGATTACCCATTCAAGACCCAAAAATTTAAGCATTAGGGATATTGTTAAATACAAAAATTTCCAAGAAAACAAAGACCATATACCGATTAAGTACGACATTGCACTGTGGTCCAAAATCACCTATCCGTTTATGGTTATAGCAACAGCGCTAACGGGGCTTCCTTTTTTATTTGGTTTATTAAGGTCAGGCGGATTTGGTCAACGACTATTAATCGGAATAATGTTGGGCATTGTCTTTAACTTGGCGAATCGTACTTTGTTGAACATAGGCGAGGTGTTCAATATCCATCCTGCAGTGGTTACAATATTACCTGCCGCATCTATAGTAATATTGACGTTGTGGATTTTGAAATTGCAAAATAGATAAGTGGGTGTTTTATTTTTATTCGTCTAAATTTTTAGTTTCAGAATGGCTGATCATATCCATCCAAGACTCTTTGTTTTTTGAGAACAGTTTCCAAAACAGACCCATTCCCAATAAAATTGTAGAAATTGCCCCAACTATAAACCGCAAACACGCTTGCCCCCAAGTTAAAGTTCTTTGGTTGGTGTTTTTTGGGAATATTTTCATTTTCCATGCCCGCATTCCAAGTGTTTGCCCTCCAACTTTCCACGAATAGATGTAATAAGCAGAAAACTCTAAAAGTAACAATGCAGAAAACCAGGGAGAATACATTTCTACGGGGACTCCTCCGCGAACAAGCAGTACAACCAGTGAAGTCATTATTAAAACGCCAATTAAGGGGAATACGTCGTAAAGAAATGCTGCAAAATGTTTCCAGATAGATGTAATTGACATATAATAACTCTAGTAAAAATACGGTACATTATAGCTTTCTAATATAGAAATACTTAAAAGCTTGAACAATTAAATTAAAAAATAAAAAAAATATTAATAGAAAGGTCATTAAATAAAAATCAAATTAAAACTTTTCTTTTTGGTTAAAGAACTGTATTGTAGGCAGTCTTAAAGTTGAGCGCAGGCATAAAAATGTTTTTGATAGGCAAAAAACACGAACAGATGCCTGATTTTCTAAATTAGAATTAGAGTGAAAATACAACATGTTAAATCATAGTAAAAACAATAAAATACTCAGTAAAATAACCTTTAGTGTTGTTTTAATTTTGATAATGGGTAGCGTAGGTGCACAACAGTTGAATACAATTGTTCAGGTAGCTGTAGATACCAACAAAGCAGCGGCAAAAGCACAGGTTCGTATTGAAAAATTAAATGATCAAACAGATGATTTAACCGGTCAATATAGAAACGTTTTAAATGAAATCGAAAGCTTGAGAGCTTACAACAACCAATTAAAAGCGGTTGTTAGTGATCAAAGAGTTGAAATTGATTCAATCAATAAACAAATGACAACTTTAGAGAAGACCAATCGCGGCATCATCCCGATGATTATTGAGATGGTTGATGCACTTGGAAAACTTATTGAGGCAGACATCCCTTTCAAGAAAACAGAAAGGCAAAAAAGGTTGGCCAATTTGGAAATCATGTTGGAAAAAGCTGATACAACAACTGCTGAGAAGTACCGCAAAGTAACTCAAGCCTATGGTATAGAGCTTGATTACGGTTCTAGTGTTGAAGCCTATCAAGGTGCGCTTCCAAGTGGCAAACAAGTCAACTTTTTAAGAGTAGGAAGAGCGACTTTAATCTACCAAACCTTAAATCAAGAAGTTTCTGGTTGGTGGGATGCAAAGCAAGATAAGTTTGTTAAACTAGACAAGCGTCAAAACGCTGCCATTAAAGAGGCCATTCGAGTTGCAAAGAAAGAAGCATCACCTGATTTAGCAGGCTTGCCAGTTTTGGGTGCGAAAGCAGCCGGAGGTCAATAAGATGAAAGGAATAAATATGAATAGATCAATGATTATTTTGACAATAATGTTAGTCAGTTTTGGTTCTGCATCAGCAATGACACTTTCTGAGTTGGCCAATGTTGTAAAAAGGTCAGCAACAGAAAGCTCTGCTGAAAACAAGCAAAGAGTTTCTGAATTTAAAAGTAAAAGAGACCAACAGCAAAGATTGCTATCACAAGCTAGAGCCACACTACTTGGTTTGGAACGTCAAACAGACGCATTGAAAAACGAATTTGATGAAAATGAGAGTTCTTTGGCGGACTTAGAAACAGTATTGCATGAAAGGTCTGGTAATTTAGGTGAGATGCAAGGCACGGTGAAAATTTTAGCTGGAGACCTAAGAAGTCGTGTAAAAAATTCATTGACCAGTGCTCAGTTTCATGACAGAGATGTGTTTTTAACTGAGCTGGCTGCCAAGAAAGAACTTCCTACCATAGACGATTTGAAAAAATTGTGGTATGAGATGGTGCATGAAATTTCTGAGCAATCAGAAATTGTTAAATTCAAAGCACCCGTTTTGAATGCTGAAGGTGAAGTAGATCAAAATGTTGAAGTCATCAGACTGGGTGTATTTAATGCTTTTGATATGGATGGAAATTTTTTAACCTGGAATCCAGATGGCCTGTCTGAAAAAGGTGTTTTGTACAGGTTGCCAAAACAACCAGATGCTAAGAACATGTCTTTAGCAAAAGAATTTGTTAATGCACCACCAGGGCAAATGACCAATGCCCCTTTGGATTTCTCAAAAGGTACGATTTTGGGTTTGGTAGTAAGAACTCCAGACTGGAAAGACAAAATAAAAGAAGGCAAAGAAGTGGGTTATGTCATTATTG
>CAZLZZ010000100.1:0-12502 GCA_964564165.1 uncultured Alcanivoracaceae bacterium
GCTCAAATTATCGCCTGCCGCCAAATAAATTTTTCCACACCGCATTGATGATTTTGGTGCCAAAACGCCTAGCCACTGTTTTGCCGGCGGCCTCCCACACTGTGTCTTTTTTGCGGCGGGTTGATTCCCTTCTATAGGCCTTTTCTTTGGCAATGGCGGCTTTTTCTTTTAACAGTTCTTGTTCTGCTATTTGCTTTTGTTCTTCTATTTTTTCCCCACGGGCCTGAAGTTTCTCAAAAGCCGAGTCCCTGTCTAAATCTTTGTCGTATTTGCTACCAATCGGTGAACGCGATATAGTCTTTTTGCGCTCTTGGTCAGAGGCCGCTCCCATGCGACATCGCGGTGGAGCAATTTTCACTCTGTCTACAACAGAAGGCGCGCCGCCTTCTTCCAAAGTTGATACCAAGGCTTCACCAATGCCCAATTGAGTAATCACTTCTGCTGTATCAAAATTGGGGTTGGGTCGAAAGCCATCGGCTGCCGCTTTGATGATTTTTTTGTCTTTGGGTGTATAGGAACGCAAGGCGTGTTGAACTTTGTTCGCCAACTGCCCTAAAATGGACTCAGGAATATCGCCCGGTGATTGTGTACAAAAATAAATACCCACACCCTTGGAGCGCACCAATCTTGCCACTTGCTCAATTTTGCGCAACAAAGCTTTGGGTGCTTCATCAAAAATCAAGTGCGCTTCATCAAAGAATAAAATAAGTTTCGGCAACTGTTGATCACCTACTTCTGGCAATGATTCAAATAATTCAGTCATTATCCACAACATAAAAGTGGCATACATTTGCGGATTTTGAATCAAATCACGCGAATCCATAACATTAATGATACCGCGACCCGATAAATCTTGTTTCATGAAATCTTCAAGTGACAGGGCTGGTTCTCCCAGTAACATCTCTACGCCTTGTTGTTCCAGTTTCAACAAACGTCTCTGAATTGCACCAATTGAAGCATTGGTTACCCTGCCATATTTATTAGAAACTTCTTTGGCATTTTTTCCCATGTAAGTGAGCAATTGTTGCAAATCTTTTAAGTCTAATAGTGCTAATTTTTCTTCACCTGCCATTTTGAAACCGACATTAAGAACCCCTTCCTGAACATCTGAAAGCTCTAAAAACCGCCCCAACAACATCGGGCCCAGCTCGGTCAAAGTGGTTCTTACGGGATGTCCATATTTTCGATAAATGTCCCAAAAAACCACAGGAGATCCTTCAAATTTGTAATCTTTAACCTCTAATTTTTCAGCTCTATCAATCAACTTATCCTTGGCTTTGCCCGCTTGAGACAACCCAGAAACATCGCCTTTTACATCGGTTACAAATACTGGCACTCCCAATCTCGAAAAGTTCTCCGCCAATACTTGCACTGTAACCGTTTTACCAGTACCTGTCGCGCCTGTAATCAGCCCGTGTCTATTGGCATAATGACCCAATATATGTGCAGGGCGTTCGCCTTTGCCAAAATGTAACTTTACTGTTTCAAAATCTTCGCTCATCAAGTTTAAGCTTCCGTATAAGCTTTTATTTAAATAGGCGATTATAGCACAACCCTAAAATCACCTAGCAATCTAGTTCTGTCAATTTAAGAATTTAGGGTTTTTTAATACTTGACTATCATTTATACATTGTTTCAATATACAATAGAATTAATTTTTAATCACATAAACACCCATGAAATGTCCCGTTTGCAATAATAATACTCCAGAAAAGATAGGCGAAAAGAACGATTTGACCCTTGTAAAATGCCCTACATGCACCCTCATCTATGTTGACCCGATACCTAAAATGGATTCTATCAGCGACATCTATGAGGATTACTTACCAACAGCAAAATATTTAAAAAAACTTAAGAAAAAAATATTAACCTCAAGATATAAAATCTTTCGCCTAAAAAAATACCAGAAAAATGCAGGTAAAAAATTCTTAGATGTGGGCTGTAATATTGGTGCAACTGTTAGAGCTGCACAATTATCTGGTTATAATGCAAGCGGTATTGACCTAGATAGCACAGCAGTGAATCATGCAACAGAGTTATTTGAAGATTGCGAATTTACTGCCTGCTCAACCTTTGAGTTGGTTAAAGCAGAAAGAAAATTTGATTTTATTTATTGTTCTGAAGTCATTGAGCACATACCTGATGTACATACATTCGTTCAATCATTAGCCGACTTAATGGAAACAAATGCAATACTCTACTTAACTACACCAGATGCAGGGCATTCAAGAGTCCCTGAAAATATCCTCGACTGGAAAGAAGTTAAACCACCTGAACATTTGGTTTTTTTCAATAAAAGCAATATTCGTATCCTGTTGCAGGAACATGGCATTGAAATCATCAAAATATTTTGGAATCACAGGGCAAATTTACGCGCTGTCTGTCGAAAAACATAAATTCCAAACTCTGTTTAGTGAGATATCAATATGCACATAAAATTAAAGAAAGGAAAATTAAAAAAGGGCTTGAAAATAACTTCACTGGTTGTTGTATTATTTGTCTTAACCACAGCAATAATTAACACCTCTATTTTTGATGAAAAGCTGTCTCCAGAAGTTTCTGCAATTCTAAAAGAACAGGCATTTCCGCCAATTCAGGGCAATGCTTATTTTGCAACTCTTGGGCTGATGGAAATACAAGGCAATGACATCACTCAAACCGGATATGAGCTGACAAAAAAAATTATTGCCAACAAGAAAAACAACATAAGCGGTTTAACCGACATTCAACACATTGAAATTTTTGGTGAAAATTCAATCTTAGATTCGTTTTTGCAGTCCACAACACCTGTATGTGATGAAACTGGTGATTGCTTATCAAAAGACTATGAGGGCTTTTATGAACCCGGCTTCCAAAGCAAGTTAAACAATTCCCGCTTGGCATTGCTACTGGCAAGGTACGAGGAAATCATGCAAATGGAAACTTACCAAACTTATTTGAGCAATAATTTATCTTTCAATGATGTCTCTTACCAACTTTTCCCTTATTCAAATTTGAGAAGACTAGGTGAAATACAGTTAATCAACACATTTAAGAATCATTCTCCTACAGAATTTATTGAGCAGCTATATAAGGACATTAAATTTTGGAAACTAGTTCTGGCACAAGGAAGCCTGTTGATTGATAAAATAAAGGCGTTAAGCAATATCCGTAAAAATATTTTACATCTGTCAGAGTTTATTAGAACAAAAGGTATAAAACCAGCTGAACTTATCACAATTAACAAAATCCTACAGCAGTTACCCTCAGAGGACATTGATTTATCTGATGCTTTTAAAACTGATGCGAAATTCTTTTTTGGAACCATGTATTTCATAGAAGAGTCGTCTTCAGTTTTTGACAATCTGTTTTTTCAACCCAATGCAACCAATAATAATTATTATGAAGTTAACATTAAACCACAAAAACTACTAAGCAAAATGCCCTTAAAACAATTTATTGAACAGCTTGTTGTAAAACGACAATCCGAAACTCAAATGAAACCTTCATTAAAGCTAAAGTTCCATTACCTATATAACCCTATAGGAAAAATTCTAACAGAATATGGAGGATGTAACTGTGATGACTATATTGTCAGAGCCCATGATACTGCAAATATGATAAAATTAGTTAAAACCCAGTTGCAAATTAAGCTCGCAACAGATGAAAGCACCATAAATATATTGGCAAAGCCTGAAAACTTAAACCCGTTTACAGGCAAACCCTTTGCACTCAATGAAAAAGACAACCTATTAGGGTTTGATTGTTTAGATGCCTACCAACAGTGCAAGATTAAGCTTTAAAAATGACAAGTAAGAAATCACTCAAACTCCATGACTCGAAAAATACGTCCAATATTCTGCATGGCTAAATCACTAAAAGTATCCAGATGTTCATAGGCAGACAAGTCCATTTCATAGGCCTGTTGGAGATCCCCGTCTTTTTCTAATATTTTTGCCACCTGCTCTCTAACATAGATTAGATAATCGCGGGTGTATTTGCGCACTTCGAGCATATTTGTTGGCGTGCCATGCCCAGGCACAACAATTTCTGCGCCCAAAGCTTCAAATTCAGTGTCCCAAGTCTCAATCCAAGCAGCAGTATCAGTATGGTCAGTTACTGGCAATAAGCGTTGATGGAATGCCAAATCGCCGGCTATTACCACTTTTTGCTGGGGCAGCCAAACCACAATATCTCCTGGAGAATGGGCAGGGCCCAAATGTAAGGCCTGAATAATTGTACCACCTAGATTGATTTCATATTTGTCATCAAAAATAATATCAGGAATTGTAGCAACGGTGAATTTACCTTTTTCTTTTTGGCGATTTTTCATGCGTTCAACAGAAGCTCTCCCATAGCGTTTCATCACAGCCGCACCGTCTTTTTGAGAAATAATTTTTGCGCCTTGCTCCTGCCAATAGTTAGAGCCTAACATGGCATGTCCTTGAGCATTTTCTAAAATCACATATTTAACCGGTTGCTTGGTCAGTTTCTTGATTTCTTGGTGCAATGCTTCTGCCAACAAATAGCTGGCTCCAGAATTTACCACAACCACGCCGTCGGTGGTAATAATAAAGGACAAGTTATTGTTGTGCCCGGAATTTTCATAAGTCGGGCCCGCAGTGGCTCCAATAGCTGAATAAATATTTTCAGCAACCAGTTGTGGATATTTATACAGTATCGAATCAGGTGCCAAATAGGAAACTGATTCGGCTTTGTTCGCAGTATTGTCTTCAGGTGGAATTTTAATATTAAATTCGCACGCTGATAACAGCCCCAAAGATAGAATTGTGATGAGTATTATTTTCATGTTGAAAATAGTACACAAAATAGCTGTTAATTTCAATTAATAATGCTACCTACTGCCTGTACAGGTGTTGGATTGTTTAAATCTTCAACCCAAATAACAATGGCTGTTTTAGGATAATGGGATTGAAAAAATTCTTTAGACAATTGAATGTCCCAATAGGCTTTGTTGGAATGAATTTGTTTTTGTTTAATCACAACAAAATCATGGCTTAAATTTTTGCCTGCATTTTCTCCTGCTTTAACTTCTGTTGTTACATCCATTGCCAACAAGGCAATATGCAACTTAAAAAACTGTATTGTTGTTTGGTTGTCAAAAGTAACGTGTAATTTTTCATTCTTCAAAGAAGCTTTTAATACACCTACCATTTGTTCTGAAGGTAAAATGGCGGTGTTAAGTCGCCAAGCGCGCCATTCTTTGCCCGCTTTGATAATGCCTGGGGTATAAACTGAAGAGATATTGCCCTTTTTACGATGCTGCCTTTGTCTTTTTGAATTTTTGGCATCAGAAAAAACATCCTTCCAACCGATATAATCCCAGTAATCTACATGGTATGCCATAGGTATAAAATCTTTCCACAGGCTTTTATTGGCTTTTAAAGAAGACAGCCATCTATCGGCTGGCGGGCAACTACTACAACCTTCAGAAGTAAATAATTCTATGACTTGCGTTTGCCTTTGAGTGCTTTTTAATTCAAAATCAAAAGCAAAAACACTAAATGGGAGCAATAAAAAAACCAAAATGATTTTCATGATATTTATCGACTATTAGAATAAGAATCAAGAATAACAGATAAATATCACGAAACTATCACCCCTTACAAAATAACATCTAAGCCATATTGACCAGACAAACCTTCTTTTATCAGAACTTCATGCAACCAAAATTTAACGATGTCGATAATATCTTTTTTGTGATAGTTGTTTTTAAGTTTTAAACTGTGCCTATAGAACTCAATGCTGTGGGTTTCTAAATCATAAACAGGGTATTGACTTAATGTGCTGTAGGATTTGATATTGGCTAAATAATTGAATAGTTTGACTACAACAGGCGTCTCAAACCCATCGATAAACATCATATCAGGAGGAGGCGAATCAGAATAAACATATGCAGCACCTGCACCACTGGAATCAGGAGAAAATGTATTATCACTAGGGTCATCAATTATGGCACTGTCTTCTCTATGCGCACCTACAATAATCGTGCTTCCTGATACAGCAACTGCAATCCCAAATTCATCAAAAATATCAGAATTGGATGCTTTGAGGTAAGTTTGTTGAATCCCCAGGCCTGAAAGTGTGAATAGGTAGGCAGCACCTGCATTAAAGGCGTTATTGTTGTCTAAATTATTTATGCCATCACCATTTTCAAATTTTGCACCCACTACAATGCGGTTGCCATCTATAGAAACCGAGGTTCCAAATAAATCACCCATGTCAGCATTATCTGCTCTAAGTATTGATTGTTCACTCCAGTTTGCCCCTGGCCTGGTAAAAACATAGGCTGCTCCTGAGCTGCTCAAAGTATCATTATCGCCATCTTCTGTAAAAGCGCCTACAACAATAATTTCACCAGAAATTCCAACAGAAACTCCAAAGTTGTCATTTTCTCCAACATTAGAGGCTTTTAAATAGCCCTGTGGAGACCAAGTTATACCCGAACGAACAAACACATAAGCCGCCCCAGAGTCATCTTGTGTTGCATCATCTAATCCATCTTCTTTGAATGCACCAACAACTGCCGTATTTCCTGAGATAGAAACGCTGTAGCCAAAATTATCACCCATTTCAAAATTGCCAGCTGTTAATTTGGTCTGTTGTGACCATGAATTGCCAGCTCCAGTAAAAACATAGGCTGCGCCATAGTTATTGGAGCTGCTGCTGTCATCACCGTCTTCTTGGTAAGCACCGATGATAATGGTTCCTGAATCAATAGCGATTGAAAAAGCAAAAAAATCGTTAGTGCCAAGGTTTGATGCTTTCAACATGGTTTGAAATGACCAAACATTCATGGTTCGTGTATATACATAGACCGCTCCAGAGTTTGCAATATCTGTATCTTCTAAGCGAGAGCCAACGATTATTGTATCTCCTGATATCCCAACAGACACCCCAAACTGATCACCACTGCTTGGATTTGATGCCCTTAAATAAGCTTGCTCAACCCATGTACCATTGGATTTAATAAAAACATAAGCTGCCCCTGAATTATTTTCTGTATTGTCATCCGCACCGTCTTCAGCCACAGCGCCCACGACCAATGTATCTCCGCTAATTGCAACAGAGATACCAAAACGATCTCCACCATCACCTACGGCTAAATTGGCATCGACATTGGATGCTTTCAGATAATCTTGATCCAAAACCCCATTAACTTGAGGGAGAGCTTTATCGTTTATCTGAGATCGTATGTTTTTCCACTCGCTTGCTGATAACCCACTGGGTATATTCAGTTCATTGGATTTTGCCTGTATAATATTTAAAACAGAAACCAATATTACAGTGATCAGTATTTTAATAGACATGATTTTGCTACTCCATAAATTTATGATGGTTGAATTATAGATAAAAACTCAAATTGAATTCTGAACAAGTTCTGAAAATGTTCTGACTTTTGAAATAATTTGCAAATAACTATTTTCAAATTCAGCAATCAGTTAAAATATCCCATTAACAATTAAACAAGGATTCCTATGTGGTTTAAAAATGCCCGAATATTTCAATTGCCCAACGATTTTTCAATCGAAACGGACAAACTTTCTGAACACTTACAAACAGATGCTTTGAAACCTTGCGGCTCCCAAGACATGTCATCGCAAGGCTGGATATCACCATTTGGACTGAACAACGATGAATTGTATTGCCTGCAAAGCGGCAGTGCTCAGTTGTTTGTCTTGGCAGTTGAAGAAAAAATATTGCCCGCCACCGTGATCAATCAACAACTACAAGATAAAGTATCACAAATCAGGTCAGATACAGGAAATAAACCCGGTCGCAAACAACAAAGCGATATGAAACAAGAAATCTTGTTTGATTTGTTACCGCAAGCCTTCACCAAATTAAAAAAAATCGGCGCCTATTTTGACAACCACCATAAACTGATGATTGTCGATTCCGCCAGTCAAAATCCAGCAGAAAACGTGGTATCACAATTGCGCCAGACAATGGGCTCGTTCAAGGCCACTGCATTTGGCGAATCTTCAGGCATGGCTACAATCTTGACCAAATGGATTAGCAATGGTCACGCCGAAGGTGGCTTAGAGTTTGGTTCGAGTTTGGTTTTAGAAACATTGGATGAAGCCAAAAGCGTCATTCGAGCTAAGAATGTTAACTTCTTAACCGATGAAATGCAGCGCCATATTGAAAATGGTTACTTGGTTACTCAGATTGGTCTGGTATTTAATGATCGAATTGAATTTACATTGACCTATGACTTTGCGGTAAAAAGTATTAAATTTACCGACATCGTTTTAGATCAAATGGATTTAGAAACCATAGACTCAGAAGAGCAGCTGTTGGATTCTCGATTTACATTAATGAGTTTGGAATTAACAGAACTTTATAAAGTGCTGTTTCAAATATTTCCAAAGCCTGACTGACCAGTTCGGGACAATGCAAAATAGAATAACTCATATAGGAATCGGGGCTTTAGCCCTGCAAGCACTGAGAGACAGGACTAAAGTCCCGATTCCTAAGTGGCAGAAGCGAAATAAGTGGCAGAAGTAATAAAAATTGTAAAAGTAGCAGAACCTAAATTTATGAAAAAATGGACACAAATATTCAGTGATTATATTCATCAGCTAGAATCAGCAGACGCGGCTCACGATGCGGCTCATGTGCAAAGAGTGGCAATTAATGCCGTCAAATTTTCCAAGCTTGAAGGAGCAGAATTGTCCATCGTCATTCCCGCAGCTTGGTTACATGACTGTGTATCGGTTTCTAAAAAATCAGAATTAAGAAAACAAGCATCGCGATTGTCTGCCCAAAAGGCACAACAATTGCTATCAGATTGGGACTACCCGCAAGACAATATTGAAGCGATAAAACATGCCATTGCAGCCCACAGCTATTCTGCCAATATTTTCCCCGAAACTTTAGAAGCCAAAATTGTCCAAGATGCAGACAGAATAGACTCAATCGGAGCCATTGGCGTGGCGCGAATGATGATGACAGGTGGCAAAATGGACACCACCTTGTACAATGAAGATGACCCGTTTTGTGAAAAACGCCAACCACAAGACCGACAATGGACTATCGACCATTTTTATTCAAAGCTATTGAAGTTGAACTCTGGCTTTCATACAGTGGCTGCCCAAAAAGAAGCACAAAGACGACACGATTATATGTTAAAATTCTTGCAACAATTGGAATCGGAAATAAACTGAGGAAATAAATTGACCAAATCACTATTACTATCACTAATGTGCCTGTTGTTTGCAATTAATGCAAACGCCCTAACTGTTGAACAAACTGTGTTTAAAAAAGCCTACGCCAAAGCCTTAAAAGGAGACCAGGCCGCAGTAATAGCGGCAAAAAAACAATTACCAGGCTATCATTTAAGCCACTATTTAGACTACGCGCTGTTAAAGTCGCAAATTGCCCAATTGCCCATTGCTAAAATCAAAGCTTTTCAGGCACAACATGCAGATAGCCCGCTGGTCAAAAACCTAGATAAAATGTTAACTTACGAACTGGGCAAGCAAGGACGCTGGAAAGACTATTTAGCACGCTACAAAAACAACAAAGGCTCCCAAACAAAACACTGTTGGTATCTACAAGCACGCATAGCGACCCATGATTTGAAAGACCTACCCCGCACCATCGCCGACACATGGATGAATGGCTTATCATTGCCAGGTGCTTGTAATTCAGTATTCAAATGGTGGGAATCACAAGGGCATTTAACAGACGAATTATTGGCGAAAAGAATCAATCTGAATTTCAAAGTTAACAATTCATCCACAGCCAGACACCTAGCTGCCAAGATGAAGACGCAACCTAGCTGGATTAAACATGCACAACAATTAATGTCTGACCCGATGACGGGTTTAAAACAATCAATCAACTGGAAAGACAATAGCCAAAATCGTGAATTGGTATATATCAAAGCCAAATTAATGGCGCAAAAACAACCAAACACCATGTACAAGCTATGGCCCCAATTGAAAAGCCACTTTGTTTTTAGCAACAAACAAATTGACCAAGTTGAACGCACCAACGCATTGTTTGCAGCAGTGGATTATTTGCCCTTTTCTATCAAGGCTATTAATGATCTACCAGGCAGATTAAAAGATGCACAAATTCATGCCTGGAAAGTTCGCTATTATTTAAACGCCAACAACTGGCAAGAAGTCGAAAAAGCCATCCACAAAATGCCCACATTTCAAAAAAACAAAGACAGTTGGCAATACTGGTTAGCCCGTTCTTCGGCAAAAATAGGCAAACACCAACAAGCAAAAGAAATATTTACCAAACTGGCATTGAAAACCAGCTATTATGGATTTATGGCAGCAGACCAGATGCTCTTACCGTATAAAATGTGTAGTGCCGACCTACCCAAAGAAAAAATAACAACCATGCCGAAAAACCTAATCAATGCATTTGAATTGTTTGCAATGGACCTAATCACGCTGGCTCGCAAGGAGTGGATTATTGGCTACAGGCAATTAAATATTGGACAAAGAAGAACATTAGCTGACATAGCTTTGCAAAAAGGCTGGTACAACAAAGTCTCTGCAATCATGGGCGCATTGGGACTGTGGAACAATTATCAAATGCGTTTCCCACTTGCCTATAAAACAGAAATAACCCAACTGACAAACAAATACAATTTACTGCCACAATGGATAATGTCAATTATCAAACAAGAAAGTGCCTGGCAAACCGATGCCATCTCACGCGCTGATGCACGAGGACTGATGCAAATAATTGATCCAACTGCAAAAAGATTGAGCAAAAAATTAGGCCTGAATTATTGGGGGAAGCCCCAACTACACGAAGTCAACTTCAACTTAACGCTCGGTATCTTCTACCAACGTCAACTGTTCGATAAATTTGACAACCACCCCATGCTAGCACTGGCATCCTATAACGCAGGAGAAACCAAAGGCAATGATTGGTTACGTGGATTCTCAACATCCCCAGATGTTTGGTCCGAAACCATTCCATACCAAGAAACGCGCGGCTACATCAATAAAATACTGACCAACATAACCATTTATGACTGGTTAATTAACAAAACCCCAAGAAGAATAAGTTACTGGATGCCAACAATTCCAATTAACGGCCAAGCCACAAAAAAATGGCCCAATAACACCACGCCACAACAAACAACAACAGTCGGCTGTCATAAATGAAAACACCCCCAATGAAAACATCATCGATAAAAATATACTTAGTCGGTGGCGCAGTACGTGACCAATTGCTTGGACTGCCAATAAAGGACAAAGATTTTGTCGTGGTTGGAGCAACCCCGCAACAAATGGTAGACAAAGGCTTTCGCCCCATCGGCAAAGATTTCCCTGTATTTTTACACCCCAAAACTCACCAAGAATATGCTCTAGCTAGAACCGAGCGAAAAACCGCCAAAGGTTATCATGGATTTAAATTCAATACCGATGTTACCGTTACCCTTGAAGACGACTTAGCAAGACGCGACTTAACCATCAATGCCATGGCACAGAACATACAAACAGGGCAAATCATCGACCCCTACAACGGTCAACAAGATTTAACAGACCAGTTATTGCGCCATGTATCTGATGCCTTTGCAGAAGACCCCGTGAGAATTTTGCGCATCGCTCGCTTTGCTGCCAGATATGAACACCTAGGATTCACCGTACACCCAAAAACTAACCAGTTGATGCAAAAAATGGTCGAAAACGGCGAAGTTGATGCCCTAGTGGCAGAACGGGTTTGGCAAGAACTGAGCAAAGCCCTGAATGAAAAAACACCCTCAGAATTTATCAAAGTATTAAAAAACTGCAACGCATTAGAAGTCCTGTTCCCTGAATTTAACCAGCTATTTGGCGTTCCACAAACTCAAAAGTGGCACCCCGAAATTGACACCGGCATACACTGCATGATGGCAATGGACCAAGCCGCAAAATTAGACAACGACACCGCATTTGCCGTATTTAACCACGACCTAGGCAAAGGCATAACACCCCAAGACATCCTGCCCTCTCACAAAGGGCACGAAGCAGGAGGAATCCCGCTAGTCAAAGCCGTATGCGAACGCCTAAAAGTCCCTTCTGGACACAAAAAACTGGCATTGATTGTTTGCCGCTGGCACCTGCACTCACACACAGCTTACGAGCTCAAAGCCTCAACCATCGACAAACTATTCAACAGCACAAGTGCCTACCAACAACCCGCCATATTTGAAAAGTTCCTACAAGCCTGTCAAGCCGACGCCACAGGAAGACTCGGCAAAGAACTCTCCAAATACCCCCAAGCAGACTACTTGCGAAAATGCTTAAAAGCCGCCGAAAAAATAGACGTTCAAGCACTACTGGACAGAGGTTTCATCGGTGAAGCCCTCGGCATGCAAATCACCCAAGAACGCATTAAACTCATCAAAAAAATCAAACTCTCGCATATCTTCTTATAAAAACCTACCCTCCACGGAAACGGAGCATCACAGCCTGTTCAGTCCTGTACATCACATAACCATATCACATAACCGCAGGGGCTGACCCATGTGTCAGTCCGAAAA
>CAZLZZ010000101.1:0-5886 GCA_964564165.1 uncultured Alcanivoracaceae bacterium
CCCAAGATTGTGCTCCATGGCAATTTCGGCAGCATTTTCAATGTGAGCTGGTGAGTCATTACAAGCTGCAGCTAATCCAGCTGCTGCCATTGAACATGCTACACCGACTTCGCCTTGACAGCCTACTTCGGCACCAGAAATTGAAGCATTTTTCTTGTACAACATACCAATTGCACCAGCCGTGAGGATGAAGTTGCGGATTCCTTGGATATTTGCTTCTGGACAAAAGTGGTGATAATAATGCAACACTGCTGGGATAATTCCTGCCGCTCCATTGGTCGGTGCGGTGACCACGCGACCACCTACTGCATTTTCTTCACTCACTGCCAGTGCGTATAGATTTACCCAGTCAAGTATGGTTAAAGGATCTCGCAATGCGGCTTGGGGTTTATCGCGTAAAGACTGAAATAGTTCTGGAGCACGGCGCTTAACTTTTAGACCTCCAGGTAAAATCCCAGGAGAATTTAAACCGCGCTCAACACAGGCTTGAAAAACTTCCCATAGTTTGTCTAGTTGTCGATTAATTTGAGCTTTGCTTAGCCACGTTTTTTCATTGGCGTACATGATTTCTGCAATGCTTAATTTGTGGCTTTTACACAAAGCCAATAATTCATCGCCTGAGTTAAAGCAATAGGGCAGTTGCGTTGAGTCTTCAATGATTTCTTTTTGTGCCAACTTGTTGTGAGAAATAATAAAACCACCACCCACGGAATAAAAATCTTTGCTTAAGATCTCATTGTCATCTTTGTCAAAAGCCACAAAACGCATGCCATTAGAATGCAATGGCAGTGTTTTGCGTTTGTGAAATTTTAAATGTTTTTTGTAATCAAATAATATACTGTGGTGCTTGCTTAGGTTGATTGCTTTTGCTTGATTCACTTTCTCTAAGATATCATCAATCAATTCAGCCTCTATTTTGTCTGGTTGATAGCCACTTAAACCCAAAATAATCGCCTTGTCAGTTCCATGGCCTTTTCCTGTGTGTCCCAATGAGCCGTACAAATCAGATTTAATCATAACAGTGGCGTTGATTAATTTCCGGTGTTTTAACTGCTGGCAAAATAAATATGCAGCACGCATGGGCCCAACGGTATGTGAACTTGATGGGCCAATTCCCACTTTGAATAAATCGAATACACTAACTGCCATGCGTTTTGTTTGTTTTGTTTGTTATAAAATTGTGTTATATTTTAAGGGGTTTAATTCCATAAGTATAGATTATTCGGTATTATATGAATATGCCTCATGTTTAACAATTTTAATAGGAGATAGAAATGTTACCCAAAGATTATTCAAAGAATGGTTTGTTCACTTATTTACGTGAATCAGCCAAATCAGGAGTTTTAAACCCTGCAGTTGCTAAAAGTAGAAATATAGCGGCTCAACAGTTGTTGGATCATATTACACCTGAAGAACGCATTAATTTGCGTTGCGTTGATGTAGATGTGTTGTGTTCACGTATTCACAAACTAGAAGACAGCACGATACGAGTAGAGGCATTGAATTTATACAATTCACGCTTAAAATCGGCTTTGGATGATTTTTTTTCTTGGGTAGATGACCCTGAAAATTTTGTTTCAAATTCAACGGTAATAGTGTCTAAGAAAACACAAGTTAAAATCTCTCAAGCCGAGAAGAAGGCATTAGAGGACATAACCCTTCGCCATACAAAAGAACAGATAGATATCATTCCTGTGCCGATTCGTGAAGATTTAACCGTCTTTATCAAAGACTTGCCATTGGATTTAACCGTCAAAGAAGCCGATAAAATAGTTAGGGTAATAAAAGCCTATGTGCAAGGTGATGCTTGTGAATAAATATCTGTTGTATGCGCCCATGGCAATATTTGGATTTGCTGGTTTGGCGCTTTATATTTACTTTATTGGAGAATCTCGTGAAGGGGCATTTAGGGAAAACTTGGTTCCTGAACTCATCGGGTTTTGTTTGGAAGGTTTCTTTTGGATTGGGTTGTTGTCGTATGTTCAGAAAACCAGAGAACACGATAGGCGCAAAGAATTGTGGTTAAGTTTGCGCGGATCATTGCGCAGTTTTTTGTCTTATCTAGATATTGCTTTTCTTGATAACAATGCAGAACCGATTAGTTCAGCTGCTTTAGAACAGAACCCTAAAATCATTGAGTCTTTATTAAAACAACTCCAAGCCAATGAATTAGACCTAGAAAGCATGGTGTTGTTAAAGAAAACTTCTATTAATTCAATACTGTTAATTCGGGATTTGGTTCCAGTTGCTGCACAATTAAGTGCAGCACACATGAGTTGGTGGATTGCGATCAGTGATTCAATGCGCAGAATTAAAGATTCAGACTGTCGCGAAAAACTTGAAAAACACACCGTGTTATTGTTGAAAAACATTCAAGAATTTGACAGTTTAAAATATTAATTCAGAGGTATATTCATTGATTCTCATGTTTTGAGAATACTATCAATGATAATTTGCCTCAATGGTGAGTTTTCCTACAAACAAATAGGAAAATAACTATATTTTAATTGCCATCTTCATACTATAATACGAGGTTAATAATGAATACAAACAAAGCAAAAATTTTGGAGTTAAATATGGATGAGAATAAAAAGAAGGCACTATCAGCTGCCTTAAGTCAAATTGAAAAGCAATTTGGCAAAGGTTCGGTAATGCGTTTGGGTGACCAAACCTCGTTAATTGGAGAGGTTTATTCATCGGGTTCAATTGGTTTAGATGCTGCTTTAGGCATTGGAGGCCTGCCAAAAGGGCGTGTGATTGAGATTTATGGCCCTGAATCTAGTGGTAAAACCACATTAACCTTACATGCGATTGCTGAATGTCAAAAAGCGGGTGGAACTGCAGCTTTTGTCGATGCTGAACATGCTCTAGATCCTCAATATGCAGAAAAACTGGGTGTAGATATAAATGAGTTGTTGATTTCACAGCCAGATACTGGTGAGCAGGCATTGGAAATTACCGATATGTTGGTGCGCTCTGGTGCGGTTGACTTGGTGGTGATTGACTCGGTTGCAGCATTAACTCCGCGTGCTGAGATTGAAGGCGACATGGGTGATTCACACATGGGATTGCAAGCACGCCTAATGTCACAGGCTTTAAGAAAGCTCACGGGTAATATCAAACGTACCAATTGCATGGTTATTTTTATTAATCAAATCCGCATGAAAATTGGTGTGATGTTTGGTTCTCCAGAGACCACTACTGGTGGCAACGCATTGAAATTTTATGCATCGGTGAGATTAGATATCCGCAGAATTGGCGCGATCAAAAAAGGCGATGAAATCATTGGCAATGAAACCCGTGTGAAAGTGGTTAAGAATAAAATGGCTCCACCATTTAAACAAGTGCTATTTGAAATTATCTATGGCCAGGGCATCTCTAAATTAGGTGAAATTATTGATTTGGGCGTAGCGCATAATCTGGTTAATAAATCGGGTTCTTGGTATTCTTATGGTGAAACCCGTATTGGTCAAGGCAAAGAAAATGCCAAGATGTATATGCGGGAACATCCTGAAACAGCGTTAGAAATTGAAACTAAATTGCGTGAGATTTTGATGCCTCAGTTACATGAGGAAGAAGCATCAACCAGTGAGTAAAAAAAACTATACTTTGCGATCTGATCTAGAAAAAGCCAGGGCATCAGCTCTGGCTTCTTTGTGTATGCGAGAACACTCTGTCAAAGAAATCACCGATAAACTGACCAGAAAAGAATACCAAGCCGATAGCATTGAAATTGTTGTAAAAGAATGCTTAAAAGACAATTATCTTAATGATCAAAGGTTCGCTGAGATTTTTTGGCGAAGCAGGGCGCGCAAAGGTTTTGGTCCCAACAAGATAGCTATGGAGCTTAAACGAAAAGGCATTTCTGCCTCCATGATAGATGATACTTCACAACAAGAAGAACTGGATTTTTACCAGGTGGTCAAAGACATCTATGTGAAAAAATACAAAGGGGTGGCAATAGGCGACCTTAAAGATAAAATGAAACGACAAAATTACCTGTATCAACGCGGCTTTGATTCTGAACTTATCCGCACAGTTATTCCACATTAATCGTACTCTTCACCATCTTTATGATTAAAAAGATGCCCATAAAAGCGGTGAAGAGCCAATAACTAAAGCAGATGGTATTAATCCTCAACAATATCTTGTGTATATCTTTAAACAATTGCCAATAGTTGAAACCGTTGAAGATTACGGCAATCTCCTGACTTGGGATTTTAAAGCTGAATAATAAGAGGTATATTCATCACTAAAAACGGTGGGAATGCTGCTCACATTGACTATCTTTTTCTGTAAAAACCAGCCTGTAAAAATAAGTTTTAATTTTTATAATCCGTGTGGTTAGTTTGCGCTTTCAAAACAAATAGAACAACTTGAAGAGCAGTGTTTTGATGTTTCAGACCAATTGTAAACTTTTGTTATGTATCATATTTTAGACTTGTTGAATATAAATATTAATATAGTAGTATGATACAATGCGCAAATGAAAAATATCGTCGATGCAACTTTTTTACGTAAGTCAAATTATTCTTATGTTGACTATGGTGACGCTGAATTATCTTCAGTGTTGTGCTTTGCCTTGGCAAAAAACAAAGCTGATTTAATTTTGCATCAACAGAGAATTGAATTGTTTGCAAAAAATCAACAACAAGGTTTACTGTTTTCTGCTTTGATTGATTTATTTACGGTTTTATCCGATAAAGGTAAAGACTATAAACAACGCATGTTAAATACTTATGGAACACAACTTTTACCCACTCAAGTATCAATATTGTCCAGTGCAATAATCGATAAATTGTTGGCAACGCATGTGATACCTGATTTAAAACACTCTTTAATTAATTTAGGTAATCAAGGAGATATACTATCAACCACTCATTTGCGCAATTTAGCATGAAAGATACTGATAACTCTGAAAAAAAAATCAAAATTGGACTTATTGATTTAGATAATATTACTACTATTACTTTAAGTTTTTTTCTTAAATCAAATATGTGTGATTTTGCTGAGCTTAATGAAACCAGCCAAAAATCAGATGTGTTAATAGTTGATAAAGAACTGGGTATTGGCAATGATATAAAAAAACTTCTAGAACAGAATAACCAATTTGCGATAGTGTTGCACATGGAAAATAATCAACTCATAAACAGCAATAGGGTTATTAATGTTCAGAAACCAATCCAGGTGCCTAGGTTAAAACAAGCCTTTAAAAATATTAGTGAATTAGTTAATGCTGCTAAAATTTCTAATGATAATCCGATGGTTTCAATTGCTAAGAGTAGTGGTGCGAATAATGGGGTTTTGACAAAAAATATTGAACAAGAAAAACATGAGAAGATAAGTATTGCTGAGGATGAAATAGCCAAAGTAACAATGGATACTGTTAGTGAAAAAATTGGTTTATATGAAGAGACTATCAATAAACAAAAAATTATTAGTCAAAAAACATCTGTCATGACAAAAGCTGTAAAAAAAGCCAATAATACCAATGCCCATCTTGGTATGGCTATTAAAAATGAAACGAATCAAGAAAAGAAAAATAGATACAGAGCACATAAATATGTTGGTTCAAATAAGGATATTAATCCCAATAATCCAGATGAGCTTGCAAGTATCTTTCATTCACCAAAGAAATATTTATACTATCATTTGGCACGTGCTGTCGAGTTAGCTAAAAAATATAATTGTAATATTAGGGTGAAAACAATTTTAGGAGATATTTTTCTTGAAAGGAAAACACAGTACTTTTATTATAATTATGATAACATGCAGCTGGCCTATGCATATAAATCCCCGCTATTTTCTGAAGCTAGCTGTGAGGTAGTAGATTTGGCAAAAAATACATTGCTTGAACAAAGGCAGAAACAAGATGCACAAGTATTG
>CAZLZZ010000101.1:5896-12456 GCA_964564165.1 uncultured Alcanivoracaceae bacterium
TAGTACTATTGCAGCGAGTAAAGGCAGGCTTCCACACAAAACCAGTTTGAATAATGTGGTTAGCATGAGATGTTGGCCAAATTTTACCAAACTTTTGGTTTTTCGGTATGCAGTGCAAATAACTTCCGCATGGTCAAGAAATAATTTATCGCTACTTGCAACAGCAAAACAGTTACAAATTCCACAAAGATATGTATTTACCCTATATAATGCCATGCATTCAATTGGTTGCGTAGACACTAGTAAAGAGATTAAAATTGACTCTAAGATTAGGGGTGAGAGCCAAACAGTTTTTTCAAGAATTTTATCACATATATTTAAAAAACAAACATGAAATCACATCATAAAATAATATTTACAGGTCCAGTTGGTTCTGGTAAAACTACAAGTATTACTTCAATTAGCGATATTTCTACTATTAAAACAGAAGAATCCGCAACTGATGAAACAAAAGAAATAAAAGAAAGCACTACGGTAGCTTTAGATTATGGTGCCATTATTTTACCTGATGAAACCCGTATCCACCTGTACGGAACACCAGGTCAGAAACGTTTTGATTTTATGTGGGATATTTTGACCAAAGGTGGTATTGGCTTGGTTTTGTTAATTGATGGAAGTGACACAAATGCATTAAATAACTTAAAGTTTTTCATGAATAGCTTTAAAGATTTTATTGATAAAACAAGTGTTGTTGTTGGCATAACAAAGCAAGATATCGGACAAAAATTTGAACTTGCTGATTATCGTGAGGTATTACCAGGAGGTCAACCTGTGATACCGATTTATGAAGTTGACGCGCGCAGTAGGCAGGATGTCTCCTTGATGGTAGAAACATTGCTATACTGTCTTGATCCCAAGCTTACAATAACGGCATCACAATGAATCAGAATAAAAAATATTTATACTCAACTCCAGCTGGTGCTTTTTATTTGGCTCAAGATAATGCAGAAAACTGGCGCAAAGAAGTTCTACAGAAATTATTTTTAAATAAAAGTAGTATAGAGCTAACCAGTGAAAATTTATCATCGCTTTTTGAAACAAACGATAAAGAAGATTTGGCACTCAAGATTGAAAAATGCAAAAAACAACATTTAATTCAAGTTGTTGATACTAAAATTGAAATACCAAGTGGTGATTTTGAACATAACTTAAATAACATTATTCGTGTTTTCTCACATAATGAAACGGCTTTATTATCTGATTCTCTAGGTTTGTGTATTGCCAACTATGGATTTCCTATAGAGATGTTGGAAGAAATTTCAGTTCTATCAGCAGATATTGCCATAATGCATAAACGCAGAGCTTTGAACATTAATAAAAAATTGGGTTTAAATTCACAAGCGTGGTCGATTGTTGATCCATCTGGTAACAGTAATCTTGGATTTTGGCCTATTAATATTGGGAAAGAAGTATTTGTGTTGGTGATTGAAGGAGCACCATTCTTTAATCAACCAGCTATGGTTACTTTAGTTTGGATGTTGTATTTACGTTTTGGTAAATAGTGCCTGACCGAGAAAGAAGCAATCTACTACAGAAAACCTGGAATAGGTGCTCTTTTCCGCTGATGAACTGTTCAATTCATTCAATATGTTGTTTAACATATCAATTCGCATAATACTCTCCTTAATGTTATAAAGTAAGAGCATTATGCAAGTGATTTTCTAAGAAAAATGACCTGTGTCAATTATGTTTTGATGTAATAAAAATATACAATCATTCCATGATTTCAGACCCTAAATCCAATAAAGATTTAAAATTCAACACCTCTTCTTTTGTAACAGGGATGAATTTCTCAACATTGATAGCCTTTAGAGTCTCACTGCCTTTTACTTTTCTATGGGCGTCCAATAATATATCAGTAACCACCTTTGCTTTATTAACATATTCAGGCTTGATAAATATCGAATGAAAAATACTTTGTTCAACTGTTTCACCAAGCTTTGTTACCATACTTTGGCTTAATTTGTTTAACCCGTCGTAGAAATCTTTATAGACAAAACCATAGGGTTTTTCACCTTGGCTTACCGCTTTAACTACTGCCATCCAATTGTCTTTAGAATAAATTTTCTTGGGCTTGATTCCTTGTTCAGTCAAACTTTTAATGCCTATACGAGTAACCATCATCCCATTGCAGCTTAAACACTCACTGTCATTCAATACAGATAACGAACTGTTGTCAACGTCATTGTTGGCAATAAAAACAATTTCATCGTATAAATTGGTAGAATGCACCAAAGGTACATAATTAAACTTCTCTAGCAATTCTAAAGAATCCTGTGGATTGGCATAAACTAAATCCGCTTCAGACATCTTTTGATGAAACTCGACAAAATCTAAACACTTGTAGTATTTTGTACTGAATTTGCAATATTTGGTTAAATATTGGGCGAATTGAAACCATTTGATTGGGTCGCCAGCGGTATCATGTGGACAAACCATTAATGTCATACTTTGCATAATAATTCCCTCATAGATTAATATTAAATCAATTCTGTTGTTTTCTTAGCTGCTCGTTTAACATCTAAAAAAATCAAACCCAGCTTGGCATTGGCTTTTGCCATCACGGTTAGCACCGCATCTTCACCAGCTTTCAACATTAAAACGTAGCCATTGCCACCTTTGATTAACACCTGGTCAAGACTTCCACGTTCAAGTTCTTGAGCCGTTCTATCACCCAAAGAAAGCATTGCAGCACTCATCGCTCCAACTCGGTCTTCATCAATGTTAGACGGCAATTGCGATGCCATAATTAAACCATCAGTTGAAATGATTGCCGATGCTTCAACATCTGCAGATGAACTATTCAACTCACTTAATATGTTGTTTAACATATCAATTCTCATACTATTCCCCTAAATTAAAATAAAGGGATAGGTTACAATAAGCCCATGAAAAATAATAGAAAAAATTTGTAAACAATTATTAAAACAGTTGTTTTATTTGTAATTTGTATAATCTAAATTTCGATATGGAAATTAATTGTCTTCTAAGTCGTCTCTTTAGTTAAAGTTGGATTAAAAAAGGAATCTTATTCACGTAGCTATCAAGCGCCATACGTTGAAACATCCGTAGAAAGAAGCATATATCAAAACTCAAACGGCAAAAAATATATTATCCTCTTGATAATGGTGTAAGAATTATACGAAAAACAACTCTAAGGTTTGTCAAACAACGTTCACATAAAGATAGTCAGCCAAATGTTAGGGCCAATTGATGACATATTAGTCGTGATTTAAGTGAAAATCATAATCTCAATGTAGATCGTTCTTGCGTGCAGAGCATAGTTGACTATTAGACGACAATTAACTTGATTGATCTGGCGATAATCAAAGTGTTAGGCAGTTTTTAGTCAAGGATATCTATCAAATTGGCTTGGTTTTAAAGCGCAAATATTACTTGTTAAAATTGGCGTATCTGTCGGCTATGACTGGTTTTGTTGTTCCTGTAATGATTTGGATTACTACATTTGTTTTGAACTGATTCTTGGTTTGTATTTGATTTTCAAAAGTGGTCTTATTTTGTAAAGAGGAACACCTTGGGTATAACGCAAATGATAAAACTTGTTGAAATCATCACTTGATTCAATGATTTTACACTGGTAGGTATCGGCATATTTTTGTCTGGCGATTCCTGTCCATAAGGTGGCATCAATCATGGCATGAGGGTCGTTGAATTGGTGCTGTTCAATGAGTTCATCGGCGATTTCTACTGTTTCCAAAGGTGTTCTTAGTATGTATTGCCCTAAATCTGAGAGTAGAACTTGAAATTGGCAAAAAGGTTTAAAGCCATAATAGACATTGTCTAGTTCTCCAGGTGCTTTTTTTAGAAAAACAAGGAATCTCTCTCCTTCATTCTCTCTATCTGGATAATAACAAGCGTCGTCTTCAAACCCTGTGGCTAACACTGCAATGGATTCGCCGCGGGTTGTCCCTTTGTATGCAATCAAAATATTCAAGAAGGCATAACCTTTTGCATTGAGGTTTCTGACTTGTTCATATTCAATGTCATCAACTTGTGCCACAGCAACCAAGTCTGCCCATCCGCTGGCTTCGGCAAATGTAGAAAGCTCAGGTGAAATTAATCCTTCAATGGACTTGGTGCTAATTTCACTTCTATTTTGGGCAAAGGTAACTTGAGAATCTGCGTTACTTATATTGATAAGTAAAGTGATAAATAATGATAATGTGAGCAATAGTTTCATATTTAATAGCATCTAAATTTATTGGTTAATCAGTAGGACAGTTGTTTTATAGGAATTACTGCAAAATAGTGGCAATTTTTTCGCCTAATTGGACAACAGTGTTTTCGGCTAGGTCTTTGTTTAATTCTGCAAAGTTAGGTGGGAACAGTAATATCACCGTTGAGCCCATATTAAATCTGCCCACTTCATCTCCTTTGGCTAATTGCGTATTTCCTTTGAGTTCAACTTCTGTCACTTTTTTGGCATAGGGTGGAGTAACTAATCCATTAAAAACAGTTTCCATGCTGGAAACCATAATTGCGCCGACCAAGATATATGCCATTTGTCCATGTTGGGTTTCTAAATAACACACCAAGCGTTCATTGCGGGCAAATAAACGGGGAATACTCTCAGCGGTCCATTTGGCAACGCTGAACAATCGTCCCGGAACATGCACAGTTTTACTGACTTCGCAGTCCATAGGTGCATGCATGCGGTGATAATCTTTGGGAGATAAATAAATGGTGGCAAATTGACCATTTTGATAATAGTCAGCTGTTTTTTTATCGCATGCCAATAGTTCTTCAACACTAAAGTCAAAGCCTTTGGCTTGGAATATTCGTCCTTGTTTAATATCGCCACATTGACTGATGGCTCCGTCAACCGGTGATATGATGCTTTGGCTGTCTTGATCAATGGGTCGAACCCCAGCTTTTAATTTGCGGGTGAAAAAAGCATTAAAGTGTCGGTAGTCATCCAAATTGCTAGAAGCTGCCTCTTGCATATTAACATTATAGGATTTGCTAATTTTTTGAATAATAAAGTTTTTTACGGTTTTGTTTTCAATGCGCATTAGCCAATGAATGATTCTTGACAACAGGCGATGAGGAAGAATGTATTGGAAAAAAGTATATATTTTTCTTTTCATTATTTATTCTCTGTTACTTGCGTTTTTTATTATTGATTTTCAAGCAACAGTGTTAAATCATCAGCTATTATTTTTGCTTCATGTGGGGAACGAAAAAGCCCATAAAGTTGTTTGTCAGGATTCACCAAAAATATCGCAGTAGTGTGGTCGACATTGTAATTTAAATCACCCTCTTCATGCTCCTGGATATGATAAGCAACACCCACTTGTGATGTAATGGAAAGAATATTGGCAGCATCAGCAGTGGCAGATTTAAAGTCAGTATTGAAAAACTGGGTATAAATATTCAATGCTTCTGGTTTATCTCGATTAGGGTCAATCGAAACAAAGAGAACTTCTGGTTTCACTGTTAATTTCAATAACTTAAAAACTTTTTGTAATTCGGTCAGTGTATTGGGACAAATATCAGGACAATGGGTGAAGCCAAAAAACAACAAAGTCCATTTGCCAGCAAAATCTTCGATGGTGAGGTTTGGGTTATCGTGGCTTTGTAATTGAAACCCTGAAAAAGCTTTCGGTTTTGGATAAATCAACAAAGACTGAAATTCAAGTTTGTTGTTGGTGTTATTGTCATCAACATCATCACTATTGTTGTTGTAGTAATTATTCGAAACCAAGAGTCCTGTTATTGCAGCAATCATTGCAATAACAATCATGATTTTTGTCTGTTTGCTCATAAAATTTATTGACACCGTTAAAAACACTTGGCATTGTACGTTTTTTTAACCACAGATGCATATACTTGTGACAAAAGAGCAATTATTTATTCAACTTGTTAAACAACTGTCCTCAGACAAGCTGTTTCACGGACACGCGGTAATCGATGCGCAAGACGAAGCGATGATGCTTATGATGAGTGTTTTTAAAGAAGAGGTAAACGAGGTGTTATCCACAGGAAACCAAGAGGTTTCGTCAACAGAATATGGCAAAGCCACAGCATTCGCAAAATCAAGATTGTCCAGCCTAAAGCCAATGGCTTATATTTTGGGTGAAGTCAGTTTTTGTGGTTTGATGTTTAAGAGCGATAAAAGGGCGTTGGTTCCCCGTTCTCCAATAGCTGAATTGATTCAAAGTGGATTTAAACCCTGGTTAGAAATGAAAAATGTAACCTCGGCGTTAGATTTATGCACTGGCGGTGGCTGTATTGGAATTAGTTTGGCAAAGTACAACAAACATATTAAGGTTGATATTTCTGACATTTCAGATAAGGCGTTGAGTTTGGCGAGGGAAAACAAGAATAAAATATCGGTTGAAGTACAATTAATCCAATCTGATTTGTTTCAAAACATACAGTGTACTTATGATTTAATTGTATCAAACCCGCCGTATGTGAGCGAAGCCGAATACCAAGAATTGCCCGATGAATACAAAACTGAGCCGAAATTGGGATTGGTGGCAGAACTTGATGGTCTAAAAATCCCAGTAGAAATCATGTTAAAAGCACCGGAATAC
>CAZLZZ010000102.1:0-12295 GCA_964564165.1 uncultured Alcanivoracaceae bacterium
TTGCTCACTACTTTTGCTAAATCAACGCCAACTGTAGTATTCTTTTTCATTCGGATTCTCCTGTAATATTTTTGTATAGCTACTTAAACATTATTCCACATCTCCTTGGTGTGGGGAGAGTCCAATTATCTGTCCAGTTATTTTGTTCTATTTCCTAAAGATAAGTCACTGGGATTTGAATTATTTTTGGTGTCAGCATGATTACTTTATCTGCATTATTAATTACAACCCCAAATGGGAGTTCATAGTCATCAACAAACTTTTTCAGCGATATTAGCCGTCTAGGATTAACGCTGACACCGTATTTAATTTCAATCGGTAACATACCAAACGCTCCCTTTAAAACAAGATCGACCTCCGCGCCACCTCTTGTTCTATAATAATAGGCGTTCCAATTGGTAACAAAAGAGGCATTCAGCCCTCTCATTACTTCTTCAATCACAAAGTGCTCAAAATCATGCCCTATATCTGCAGATGCACTAAGCTGTTTCAATGTTTGAATATTTTTTTGAAAAAGAAGCACCCCTGAATCTCTGTAACCACCTTTAGGCAGTTTGATGATTGATTTGGTTAAACTGCGCTCTAAAGAATAGATAGTTCGCCACATAAATGTTCCATCGGCAATATCCAAGTATTCGCTAATGGTTTTATCGCTCACTTCAATTGCTCTGGCAATATTAGATTTGTTAATAATCTGCCCGGACACACTGGCCAATATGCGAGTAAACCGTCTAAATTTCACCAAATTTAATTTTGGAAAGAGTGAGCGAATATCTCGATTGATGTAAGTTGAAATATAGTTTTCCATCCATTGTGAATACTCGAATTCACTTTGTGCTAAGGCTGCCTTTGGGTAACCGCCGTGTAAGAAGTGTTTTTTACTTTCTTCGTGGCTGCTTATTTGGGGAAGCTGTTTTATTCTATCTAATGTTTTTAAGGTGATGTCAGATTCAAGCAATTGGTAAAAAGGTGAAAGAGGTTTTTCTAATACCTCATTGATTTTAAAGGGGGAAAGTTCAACAACAGCCAAACGCCCGGCTAGTGACTCTGATGAATATTTTAATAACTCTGGCGAACTTGATCCGGTAATAATAAATCGATTATTAGCTTGACGATTGGCGTCGATAACACCTCTTAATTCCTTAAAAATATCGGGAAATACTTGTGCTTCATCAATAATAATATTTGATGCATTTTCTTTAAAGAAAAAAGATAAATCAGAGGAAATACGATCAAATGTTTGTGCTGATTCGAGATCATAATAATCCCAATTGGGACGCAGAGATTTTGCAAGACTGGTTTTACCGCACTGCCTGGTTCCGACAATGAGTACTACCGGAAAAATTTCCAATAGTTTATTAATTTTATTTGATAAATTTCGGGGCAAATCTGTCATATTCGAAGTATACACTCGAAATTGACACATTTAAAGTTTTAGCAAAGAAATTAACAAGATGCAAGGGGATCAGATCAACTTGATGTGAAATCAAACAACATTATCGCTCTCCATCACTCCAAATAACACCCTAAAAGCTCAAGACTCAAACAATGACATTTAAAGTTCATCTGAACCCCTTGATTGAAGCTCTAAAAAAAGGTGATCATGTGTTGAGGGCGAGAATGAGCGTATTCCATCAGGGTACGAGGAAACAATTCCTCATTAAGATAGCGGATATATGGCTGCAATTTTTCTTTTGTAAAACACTAATTTTTTTCTTGCAAATTGGAGCAGAGCGTATATGTCCCTAGATTTGACGGTGGATTTATAAAGACCTAACGACTGCATTAACCGACTGACACCATTTCCCTCTTTTTGTATCTTTAAAATAATATGTGACAAACAATATATGGCTGTCCAATTATGTTTTTATGTGACAAACAATATATGGCTGTCCAATTATGTTTTTAGTCCAATTATGTTTTTATGGCTGTCCAATTATGTTTTAATCATGTTTTATCCAATTATGTTCTGAATTGTTTTATTAGAAATCTATTAATTATTTTAGTAGATTCCGGCTAAAAGACTGCCGGAATGACAGTTTTATGTCTAAAAGGCGCTTGTGTAAACCTCATATTAATTAAGTATTATGTCCCAAGAATTCTCAATAAATACTCCGTCATTGTGAGGAGCGCAGCGACGTGGCAATCTGTTTTGGGTTACGGTAGCTTTATGAGATTGCCGCGTCGTTCCTCCTCGCAATGACGGTTTTGTTTTTGGTAGTACTGTAAATTCAACAGATTGCCGCGGTCGTACCTCCCTCGTAATGACGGAGTTTATATTCTGGTCTGAGGCTTGTTTTGTTATGCTTCTTAGTAGCATTTTTTTACCCCAGTTCTTTTTGTAATATTTTTTTAAATTCTTCGGCTTTTTCTTTAAAGCCTAACAAACGTTGATTTATAGACGTGTAAAAGCCCAATGTGTTAATGAATCGATTTCTGAAAGTAGCATCTTTGCATACTTCTTCGAAAGGCTTGTCTAACTTAAAGCCCCAACCTGAATAATCATCATTGGACTTTGGGTCATTTGAAAAATATGCATCAATTGATGGGTGAGCATTAATATGATGAGCCCACATTTGTTCGTAATGACTGGTCAATTGTTCGTCTTCTTCTTGTATCGTTGCAGCATAGTCACTGAACGCCTCTTGAAGTTGATCGGATAACAATTCTTGATAACTATTTTGGACCGCTAATTGATCAGCAACAACAGTGGTAAAGTTAGGTTGTATGTCATCAACAAAGTAAAATAACAATAGCTCTAAAGCTTTTTGGCCTTCGGGAGTGAATGTACAACTGTTCAAGGCCTCTCGGCCTTGACTCATGTTGTCTTTGCTTTTTTGAAAATCTCCTAAAATTTTATCTGTTATGGCGATGTTTTTAGAAACCTCTCTATCAAGCCGTTCCAATATGGTGACTAATTCTGCCTTGTTATTTTGAGTTTCATTCCAGTTAGCGACTTGAATACCGATAAATACACCAACTACTACAATAAAAAAATCAATAAAAACCGCAAACCAGTTTTGCTCTTTGACGTGTTTTGTTATGGATCGTAGTAACATCAATTAACCTTTTTAGTAGTATGTTGGATTTGTAATAATTCATCCAAACGGTGATGAACAGCTTGTAATTGTACCACCCAAGGTTCTATACCGTCTCGCATAACGGCATTATAGAACTCTAGGTTAATAGCCAATGCATTACGTACTTCAACTGAGCTCAAAAGTTGCTCAACATCACAGGACAGAATCGTTGGATGTCGTTCCATCTTGCCCGGGTTACTGGCATCAGGTTTAAAGCGTGAACCGAATTCAAAAAATTGACTGTAGTCTTTACTGATGTGGATGAGATGTATAGAACTATTAGAGCTCACAATATCGAATGACTCACGTGTTTGTGTCAATTTTGCTAATGTTTTTTGTAATGCCGTATCCGAAATGATATTCATTCGCCCAGCACTTCGCAATTGTATCAATGAGGGTAAGTCTGCTCGGCCGATATATAAAATGCTAGAGGCCAACATGGTCATACAGACCTCTTTATCAAAGACTTGTTCAGGTTTGCCACCAGTGAAGGTATCAACTAAATCACCTAAGTTTTTGAAAAAGTCGCGTCGCGTTTTAATCAATCGTTTACTAAGATTTTGTACGCTTTCAACATCTGTATGCAAGTCGTGCAGTAAGACTGTTTCATCTTTGCGATCAATATTGAGTTGATTCCAATTGGCTACTTGAATACCAATAAAAACACCAACCACTACAATAAAGAAGTCGATGAAAACTGCAAACCAGTTTTGATCTTTGACGTGTTTTGAAATACTTCTTAGTAACATGTTATACCTTTTTATGTTGGTTAATGAAACGAGTTAAATGTTTGGGTAACTGGGTGCCTAAATAGTAGGGTAAATTCATCAATATATAAGGCTTTCCATTGGGTGTTTTGGTGCGGCTTATTTCAAATTTACCTGCATACATTCTGACTGCATAGGGGTGATTGCTGCGCTCAACAAATTGATGCAATGATTTTAGTGATCCAGATGAGCCAGATTTTATTTCAATAGGTATGACTTTGTTCTCAATTGAATACACTAGGTCCACCTCTGAAGAAGCTTGTCTTTTTTCTCTGACCCAAAAACAAGGCATCTGTGATTTATGCGACTGTAATGATATCAATTCCTGAGTAATCATATGAGGAATAATTGAGCCTTTATAAATACTACTTAAATCATCTAATAACAACATTTGTGAAGACAAATCTAATGTGTAATTTAACAACCCTGTATCTAGAAATTGTAATTTAGGTGATTTTTTTAAATCGGCGATTATTGGTGGCTCTAAAGCTGTTGTTGGATACATTAGTTGTATGATTCTTGCTTGGTGTAAATTTCTAAAAGCTTCTCCCATTTCTCTGGATCGGTAGTTTGAGTTGCCAAAGTTTTGAAATTTTATCCTTTTATCGATCGAATAAGCCGCTGTTGCCATGATGTGTCTGATCACGTTTTTTTCTGTTGTATTTCGCGCATACTTTTCTGTATCGCTTATGTAAGATGCCCAAAGACTTTCATAAATATGTGCTAGGTTCCCAAATGATTGCTCTTGAATGAATTCTCCAATGATTTCAGGCATTCCACCAATGATGCAAAATTGATTAAAAAGCTGAATAAGAGTACTGTGTGCTGCTGGATTTATTTGATTATTTGTCAATTGTTCAAGAGCAATTTTGTGGTCAGTAGCATCTAAAAATTCTTGAAAATTTAGCGGATAAAGGTATAAAAACTCGATTCTTCCCACTGGAAAACTTGACACATCTTTTAAGGCAAATTCAAGTAATGAACCTGCGCTGATAACATGTAATTGAGGAAACTCTTCGTAAAAATACCTCAACAAAGCAATTGCTTTGGGAGACTCTTGAATTTCATCAATAAAAATCAGACTATCTTTGATGTACTTTGTTGCAATATTATGAGCAATAAAGATAGCATCTACTATGGTTTTTATATTATCAGTTTCATCAAAGAAATGTCGATGCTTGCTTGTTTCAAGATTTAAATATATTGAATAGCGATAGGTTTTTGCAAATTCCTTAATCAGTGTTGTTTTTCCCACTTGTCTGGCACCTCTAATAATCAAAGGTTTTCTTTTAGGCTTAGTTTTCCAGTGGTTTAATTGTTTTGTTAGTTGTCTGTTAAATAGCATTAATAATCTTATTAAAGTGATATGGATTCAAGTTTACGCTTAATTTGTAATATAGTAAAGCTTATAATGTTGCTGTTATGTAACAAAGTAAAGCCTGATTCAATAGTATTTTGTATAAAAGTCAACCAATTGTTGGTAATACCTTGAGTGATACTGAAAATGACAGTGGTTTTTACAGTGTGGATGTTTCTTGCTAAAGTCATTCATAAATGCAGCGTCATTTCTCATGGCAGCTGTATCACACTTTGGATCTAACCAAACACTATCTGGCCTATCGTCTTCCGGGGTATAACTGAGTTTAATTAAATCAGGGCAGTTAGTTGCCAATTCTGTATTGCTATTACTCATAGCTAATATCAGGGTATGGGCTCGTGCTGCTTGTTGGATGAAATCTACAATCGCCTTCCGAATACTAAGGGATTGAATTTCATCTAATCGTCCAGCAGAAATTAGTTCATTCGCTGTAGGTAACTCCGCAGGAGGGATGGTGGTAAAAGATATTGTAACAATAGCATCACAATTTAGCTCACTCAGTTCAGGATCAGTAGAGTTAGTCAGTATTTTAATTATCTCGGGGAGTTACTGAGCATATAAAGGACGAGTCCTATCATAAACAACACGATCTATTAATTAAGTTTTGTACTTCAGTGTGTAGCCGCTTTAAATAATGTACTCACTGTTTTATCTGGATTTTTCTTGAGCCCATTCTTGTACTTGTAAACCAACGAACACCCCAAAAACCACAATTAAAAAAATCAAGTGCAATCGCAAACCAGTTTTGCTCTTTGACGTGTTTAGTGACTCTACGCAATAGCATTAATCGCTCTCCAGTTCTGCCAATACATTCTTAACGCTGGCTAATTCAAGTATATAGGTTTCTTCTTGAAAATTTTGCCACCTTTGGATTAAACTGAGTTCTTTCTCTGCTAATTTAACCAGATCCCAATCATAACTGATAACTGTGCCTTTTAATTTTTGCCAGTTTTGTCTGTCGTTACTTATTGATAATGATTGGTTGAGTTTTGAATTTGGATCGTGTTGTGCAACAAATGGTCCGTCAACTGACGTCCACCAATTGGCTGAAACTTGGTATTCATTGAGGGCTTTTCTTAATTCATCATTGCGCAGTTTTCCAATCCGCCCTGCCTGAATAGCTTCGGTGAAGATTGAAGGAGGTGGAATTGGCGCGTTGTACCTTATCGCAGATCTGAGCATAATTTTAATCAAATCCTCATCTTTAGGTTCGGTTTCAGTTCTGATCATTTCGATCAGTTCACTGCTGTGATCAGTGATCGTTGCAGCCCGGTCTAATCGAACCGTTAAACGCTCTTCCAATACTTTAAACTCCTCAGTTAAACGCACTTTTAGCGCCTGTTCCTCACGAAGTTCCTGCTGTGTGTTATTCCATTCAGTGATTTGAAAGGCAATTAAAATCCCTAAGACTACGATAAGGAAATCGATAAATACTGCGAACCAGTTTTGGTCTTTGACGTGTTTTGTTATGCTTCTTAATAACATATTTTTACTCCAATAAATACTCCGTCATTGCGAGCGCAGTGTGTAACAAATCTCCCGTCATTGCGAGGAGCGCAGCGACGTGGCAACCTCATGAATGTGCCGTAATCTCGAATAGTTTGCCACATCATGCTTTCTCTTCTAATTGATAGGTTTCTTTTATTGATCACGGCAGCGTCATGAGATTGCCGCGTCGTGCCTCCTCGCAATGACGGTGTTCTTTTATAATATGTCATCATATAAATCTCTCCATTGTGGGTTCATTTCTTCTATTAATTGCATCTTCTTTTTTCGTGATCCAGCTTTGATTTGCTTTTCTCTTAAAATACATCCTTCCATGCCATTGCCACTTTCATAATAAATCAATTTATTACAATTGTATTTTGCTGTAAATCCTTTAATCAATTTATTTTTGTGTTGGTCTATTCGTTTGATTAAATCACTGGTAACACCTGTATACAAAACCGTATTGTTTTTGTTTGTAACAATATAAACATAACCATTTTTCATATTTAAGTATCCTTCATTACAACAGTCAAAAAACCACCTCAAAAAATACGCCGTCATTGCGAGGGAGGAACGACCGCGGCAACCTCATGATGTTGCCGTAATCTTGAATAAAATGTTGTGTAATTTCACTTCTTGGGAATACCGCAAACCAGTTTTGGTCTTTAACGTGTTTTGAGATACTTCTCAATAACATTAATTTGGCCCTTCACATTTTAAAGCCCAATCCATGACAGTTTCGGTCAGTTTAAATCGAGACCAAGAATATGAATGATCACCAGGGATAATTGCGTGTGTCAATTTAATATTTGGCGCAGCTGTATAAGCTGCAACCAAGGGCTGATGAAAGATATCTGAAGAAAGTATCCTGTCTTTGTCACCAGCAACCAGTAGCACCGATTTACCCTTTAGTTTTTTAGCTAAATCAACAAGACTGAATGCATCGCGGTTGCTTTTTAGTTCTGCAATCATTTTTTTGTCCCGACCAACCATTTAGCATGGGTAGGGCATCTGCTCCATCGGCAAAACTCTTTGCAAATTCAGCATTAGATTGAGCAATATCTGCGATAAGACCAACGTCAGCTGGAGAAATACCTGCAACACACTTTATATTTGGATCATTAGCGGCCCCTTGCAGTGCAGCAAAACCTCCCATGGAATGGCCAATAATTAAAATTCGTTTAGCATCTACGCGGATGTTATTGGCATTATTGCGTAGATAAGCAATGGCACTGGCAACATCTTCAACCACATGGGAAAAACTAAACTCACCGCCGCTGCCCCAAGCTCCGCGGTAGTGGAAAAACAAAACGTTATAACCCGCTCTTCGCATGGACTGAGCCAAATCAAGGTTCTTTTCATTGCCGGGATAGCCATGTAATAAAACCACTGTTGGATGCGGGCCGCTACCATTGGCTTGATACAAAATCCCATTGAGTCGATCGCCATAACTGTCAAAGTTGATTTCCTTGACGGCTGGTGGATAGGCTTCATCTATTTCAATGGGATCGCGCTGAATGTTTTTATGGATATTCTTATGTGTGGCACAACCAGCCAGTGCCAGTGCAGCCAATATCAATATAGTATTTAATTTAATGTTCATAGTTTTGCCTTATGTTTGGGTTTGTTCGTGTTTGAAATAGTTTAAAAATATGCAGTCATTGCGAGGAGTACCGCGACGCGGCAATCTCATGAGCATGCCGTAATCCCGAACAAATTGCCACAGTCGCACCTCCTCGCAATGACGGAGATTTTGTGTTGTTTTGTATGGGTGTTATTGGCATTGAAATTGACCATCACTGCCATCGGTTCCTTTATTGGGTTGGCAGTATTTTGGCCAGCCAAGTTTTTGCCAGGCTTCTGGGAGTTTGTATTTTTGCATAAGTGTAATAAACCGTGGGTCTGCGCGGAATTTTTTATTCCATTTCATTGGCATCCAGAGATCATCGGCAGCAAAGGTATAAAAGAACGAAGGTTTAGATTGTAGAATTTCAAATACGCGATCGATATTATCAATTGCTAAAAGTTGGCTAAGTTGCCACCACCGCTGGTCATCAGCACGGCTGGTATACATTTCTCTGGCTGTATGTTGTTGCTCTTTGGTTCCTCCAAAAGCTCCAAGTGTAAATATTTCAACTTGCTCATGGGTTATAAACAACTTTGTGTTATATTTTTGAGCGTAGTCTTTACTGGACTTTAGATAGTGATCGATGGCTTTTTTTGTGTGCCCTTGATAATCATAAACATAAGCCTGTTGAAACATTATTTCACTTCTTAGGTCTCCAGTAATTTGAAAATAACGAATAGCCTCTTCAAGATTGCCAAGTTTGAAATTGATGGCGCCTAAATTAAAAGTGTCTATTGAAGATAGTGGGTCAAGTGCATAAGCTTGTTTTAACAATGGCAATGCCAGTTCATCCAGTCCCAAAGTAGAGTAAGCATTACCTAACCATCTTGTTGCCAGTGAGTTTTTTGGTTCTACTTTCAGGGCTTTTTTGTAGTGATTGATAGCTTTGATTAGATTGTTTTCTAAAAGTCCTTTGACGGCATAAGCCAAAGCCAGATCGCTATTAATTTCAAGTGCTTTGGAGATATGATTTTGTGCTCGAGCATTGGCTAACTCACTGTCTACGCCGGTATAATCAGAACTGACCGCTTCTGCTTCTGCCAATTTTGCCCATGCTTGTGCAAAATTCGGGTCCAGTTCTACAGCTTGTTGAAGTAAGGCAATGCCTTCAGGAATATTGTTATTGATGCGTTTCCTGACCTTTTCTCTGCCACGTAAAAACAAATCATAGGCATCGATATTGTTGGTCATTTTGCTGGCTAGTCGTTGGTTTGGGTCTAAGTCCAATAGTAATTTTAACTCTTTGGTCACTTTGCGTGAGATATCTTCTTGTAGATCAAATATGTTTTCAAGATTGCCATCATAAGTTTCTGACCACAAATGAAAACCATCATCTGCCTTGATTAATTGCGCTGTGATACGAACCTGTTGATTTTGTTTGCGAACTGAACCTTCTAAAACATAAGCCACTTTGAGCATGGCACCAATTTGTTTAATGGTGGTATCTTTGCCCTTAAAAGAAAAGGACGAAGTACGCCCAGCAACCCGTAAACCAGTGGCTTTGACCAGTGCGTTTAAAATTTCCTCAGAAATGCCATCGGCAAAATATTCTTGGTCTTTGTCCGGAGACATATTTACAAAGGGCAATACCGCTATGGATTTATCATCAATAACACCGTTATTTTCAGCACCAACACCGTGAAGGGGGGGGATCCACTTGTCTGCCCTCTACCGTGATTGTTGTTGGCGTTGTTTGTTGCCAAACAAACATGCCCAGTACAGCAACAGCCGCAACCAAGGTTATATAATCCAGTTTTTTAGCGGCGATATTAGTGACTGAATCATCTCGTGAGACATCTTTTTCTTTTTTAATGCCCTCGGGTGTTAGTTCATACGCCCAAGCGATGATTAACGCGACAATAAAACCTAAGCCAATGACCAGTAAAATGGCTTGCATAACCCATGCAGGTGCATTGATGTTGTCTAATACCATATCCGCTACTTGGGCTATCAACCATGCTATCACCAAGTAGGACAGTCCTACGCGAAAGACATTTCTTCTTTTTAGTTCGTTAAATAAACTCATGGTGTGTTCCCTAGGCCTTTGTTGGTTGTGTTGTTATTGTAAGTTTTATACAGATTCATGTCATTGCGAGCGCAGCTTAGCAAAAAGAAAATCCCCCGATTTTTATTTATTATCCTTAAAAACCACTATTTAATCAAGTTAAACCCAAGTCACGATATATAAACGCATTGAGAGTGTATGAAAAAGCCAGTTACAATTTCAAAGGAGATGATTGTTTTATCATTTTTTGACAAAGAGTAAGCAATAAGCTATTCTGATAAATAATAAAAGAATAGAAACAACCATGAACAAACAACCCCATAACCCTGAACTAGAACTCGCTTGGGATTTTGTCGAAAAAACCGACAGAAGTATTTATCTTACAGGAAAAGCAGGTACTGGTAAAACCACTTTTTTACATAAAATTAAGGCTGAATCTCGAAAAAGACTCATAGTAGTTGCACCAACTGGAGTAGCAGCCATCAATGCCCAAGGCGTGACTATCCATTCTTTTTCCCAATTGCCTTTTGGGCCGATAATACCAGGTGAATCTCAAGTTCAACAGCGTGGCAATTTCAAAATGAGATTTGGGCGTAAAAAAATTGACATTATTCGTTCTTTAGACCTGCTTATCATTGATGAAATTAGTATGGTGCGTGCAGATTTGCTTGATGGCATTGACCAAGTCTTGCGGCGTTATAAAAACCGAGACAAAGTATTTGGTGGTGTACAAGTGTTAATGATTGGTGATTTGCAACAATTGGCTCCAGTGGTGAAGCCCAATGAATGGAATTTATTATCGCCATACTATGAAACGGTGTTCTTCTTTAGTAGTCATGTTTATCAACAAGCCAATGCCATAGCTATAGAGTTACAACATATTTACCGCCAAGACAATCAAGAGTTTATCTCATTGTTGAATGAAGTGAGAAACAACCAATTGTCGAATGAGTCTGCTATTGAACTCAATAAACGTCATATGCCCAATTTCACACCAGTAGATAATGATGCGTATATCACCTTGACGACGCATAATAATCGAGCACAACGCATGAATGATGTAGAACTTGCAAAACTAGCGGGACAAAGTTATGCTTTTGAAGCTGAGATAAAAGGCAAGTTTAATGAACATGCCTATCCCACCGACTTCAATTTAATATTGAAAAAAGGTGCACAAGTGATGTTCATTAAAAATGATTCATCAACAGAAAAACGTTATTTTAATGGCAAGATGGGGGAAATTGTCAGTATTAATTCCGATGAAGTGATTGTCGAATGTAGTGAGGATGGTCAAACCATTACCGTAACTCCTGAGATATGGGAAAATATAAAATACAACATCAATCAAGACAACCAACAAATCCAAGAGGATCGAATAGGCTCATTTACTCAAATTCCATTGCGTTTGGCTTGGGCAATAACCATACACAAGAGCCAAGGTCTAACTTTTGACAAAGTTATTATTGATGCCGAAGCTTCATTCGCGCATGGGCAAACCTATGTTGCACTGAGTCGTTGTCGAAGTATTGATGGTATAGTTTTGAAAAGTCCAATTGCTGCCAGTAGCA
This sequence comes from uncultured Alcanivoracaceae bacterium, assembly GCA_964564165.1. Classification (GTDB taxonomy): domain Bacteria; phylum Pseudomonadota; class Gammaproteobacteria; order Xanthomonadales; family Marinicellaceae; genus NORP309. The sequence goes on from CAZLZZ010000102.1 coordinate 11,914, forward strand.
TCATCACGGATGTTAGCGTGATGTCCTATATCAACGAAATAAATAACCAGCCTTTGACCCATGAGCAGCTGGCCTCTTCGCAAAAGGCTTATCAATTGAATTTATTGGCAGATTTATTTGATTATTCTGCACTGAGCTACCCATTAAAACGCTGTATTTCTCTCTATTATCAAAACCGCAACAGCTTACAGGGTAATGTTCTTAATCCTTTATCCGCTATGTTGGATTTTGGCGTCAATCACTTGCTGAGTGTAAATGCCAGTTTCCATAAACAGCTTTTGGCACTTTCACAAACCACAATATTGCCAGAAGAAGACAATAAAATCCAAGATAGGATAAAAAAAGGGATTGAATACTTTTTAAATAAAACAAATATTTTGTT
>CAZLZZ010000103.1:0-12199 GCA_964564165.1 uncultured Alcanivoracaceae bacterium
TTATGTTTTTGTGCTTTTTGAATCCTCGGCCAATACTCCAAGCGGCGATGATTAAGATAAAGCTTATCCATTCCCAACCATGTCCAAAATGCGCCCACCTAGGAACGATTGGCGCAAGCCCTAATAATATGGGTACAATTGCACACTGAATGGCGCAAACCAATGAAACGATCATACCAAGAATGTCAGAAAAGGATTTGTGTTTTTTGATAGTTTCTATTGTTATTTGTAAGGCTTTGTATTATTGGGCTTGGCCGTTTGATTTACAAGCCCTTATTAGAAAATTAAAAACATTGTTGCCTTTTTCAGTTCCTTAGTTTTTTGTTAAAATATTTGATTTCGCTAGTTAGAGCTTGACCGAGAAAGTATTCGTAGCGAGAGAAAGTCTGGTTTTAGGCAGCACAACTCATTATTTATGCGTATCATCCTGATACTTACCGCTTCGCGGCTAACGTGAAAATACTCTTCAGGAGTATTTTTGACGAGGATAAGGAGGGGTTTTGGCAAAAATCCTTCAGGAAAGAATTTTCATGTAAACTTACATGGATGTAGGCAAGTATCAGGACGATACACGTCAAACCCAGCTTTTCCGCAGTAGAATATTCTATGTCGGGATTTGGGTGATATGATAATGGAATATGTGACGGCATAAGTTTTAAAAAAGGCGACAACTTCCTTGAAACCTTGCCAGTAAAGGGCTTTATACATCAATAGCAGGGTGTAAATATCCCTTTGTTGGAAAAACTATAATTATAAGTATTAAATGACATCATTTAAAAATATCAGCAGGGTGCTTCTGAATTGCATCGCAGGCACCCACAAGGGGATGCCACTGCGGAGGTTTTAGATACAGGTTGTTAATAGATTCCGGGTTTCGCCTTTTACTGGCAATATGAATAACTGTTCCTTTTTTAACCTCTGTTTTGGGTGAACTACGTGCAAAAGTCTGTCAACGCATCATTTTTAATAGAAACAAGTTATCCGATTAGTTTTCTAAAACATTTCATCATCTAGCATAACAAGGTAATGATAGTTGCCTTTACCACATTTTTTGTCTAGTTGATTAATAATACGTTTAACCTGTTGCGTTGATTCGTTCGGGCCCCTTACATAGTTTGGTTTTCCGTCTTGGCCATATACATATTTCACAGGACATGGACTGACATCAATATTTCCAAATATGCCTTTTTTACTTTTATAATCACGGTGGGGAGAAAAGCCTAATTTATCTGCGTAGTGAACCGCGCCTTTTATCAGTTTTATTGCGCAAGTGGGATGTACGCTTTCATATTTACAACCTTTGTTAGAGTCCATTAGACGTGGCTTGACTGTGTTTTCATATTCAAATTCGTTAAATACATTAAATAGAGCGTTCTTAACACCCAAGCAAAACACATCAACAACAAATGCACTAACAGCGATATCTCCGTCTGGCGTCTGGCGGCTGATAATAACTGTGCCTATTCCTAATTCGAATAAAGTAGATGGGACAATGCACTCATGTATTGGAAAATTTGTATAACTTGATGCACCCTTTGGACTCAGAGCATTTGCCTCTAGCCTTTTTGTCAACTTCCTTTTCTTATTCTTCTTTTCAAGTTTTTTCTGTCTTTTTTTTGCACTTATTGCCATTTTACAAACCTCATATTTAATGATTTATGACACCTAAACTTTTGCGTATTAGGCGCGAAATTACGGGCGTTCCTAATTGACTCGCTTGTTGGACAAAGCCGCTGTTCTGGAGTTGGTTAATGTCGGATTTATCATAAGTTTAGTCTACTCTATGTTGGAATTTAATAACATAAAATTATATTGTAGCCTCAATAAAAATCGGCCTTGTACAACAAACGGCTCAGGTTTTGGCTCGTACCTCGCACAATCTTACTTTGTATCATTCAATTGTGTGTAATCCGAGCAATTAATCAAACCTATTCATGGCTTTACAATTTTTTAACAACGGCTTGTGTATAATTGGCGCTATATTAAATTTAGTATTGTTGTACTTTGAGGTTTTATGTATTTACTGTTTGTTGTTTTAATTACATTTTCTTTTCAGTCAATTTCAGCTGGAGATCAGAATAATATACATGGTGATTACCCCGTTGAAGAAGTTGTTGCCTATGGAGTTCGTCCCGGGCCTGAGTTGTGGAAGGTATCAAATGGAGAAAATGTACTTTGGATATTGGGCACACTTTCGCCTTTGCCGAAAAAGATGCGCTGGCAATCTAGCTTGGTTGAAGCGGTTATTGAAGATTCTCAGGCTTTGTTGTTGCCACCCAATGTTTCCTTTAAGTTTGGCTTTTTTCAAGGGCTTTCATTGGCTAGGAATGCCATCGGCATCAAAAAGAACCCCGAAAAGAAAAAGTTAATCGATATTGTGCCGAAAGATGATTATGCCCGTTGGTTGATTCTGAAAAAGAAATATTTGGGCCGAGATCGTGGTGTAGAAAAAGTCCGACCCATTTTTGCAGCCGATAAATTGTTTGACCATGCCATTAAGCAAATAGAGTTGACTCGTGATACAAAGGTTGTCAAAAAAATCCGCAAACTGGCAAAGAAGAACAAGTTGGTGAATATTAAACCCTCTATTGCTTTAGACATTAAAAAACCTAAATCTGCTTTAAAGAAATTTAAAAAAACACAGATTAGTGATTTAGAATGCTTTCGCAAAACGCTCGATAGGTTGGAAGGCGATTTAAGTACGATGAGATTGCGCGCTATTGCCTGGGCAAATGGCGACGTTTCAAAGATTAAAGAATTAACCTTTCCCAGTCAAAACAAATCATGTACTTCTGCTATATTGGACAACAATATAGCCAAAGATATGGACATGGCAAATATTCGACAACGCTTGCGCAATATGTGGCTTGATTCTGCGGAGAAAGCCCTAAACAACAACCTTTCAACATTTGCAATTATGCCCATATCTAATCTATTGGGCAATCATAGCTATTTGAATTCACTTGAAGAACTGGGCTATAGTGTAGATGCTCCTAATTGATTAAGTTTAGAATTCTAGGCATTATAATATTCCACAGGGTTACTAATAACCCTGCGGAATAATACCATCAATATGGAGAAACTAGTTACATACACCATTGCCATTGGGTGATTCAAAACTGTCACAGAAAATATTGTCAATAGATGGGCCAAAGTTTAAGTCTGATGTGGCTTTTAGAACAATAATATCAAATAGCCCACCATAGGTACTGTCAAAGGCATTGGCAGTTGTTGCTACATCATTAGAATCTGTGCGTCCAGCAACAATAACATTTCCCAATGAATCTTCAGACAGTCCAAAAGCATGAAATTCTCTAGAGGATCCACCTATATAATCTGAGTTAATCACTTGGCTAAGGTCAGAATTGAATCGTACAATGGCAAAATCTGCAGGTCCTCCATGATAGTTATTATTTAACGGATCTGAAGGTGATTTACCTCCTGGGAAATCTTGAGTTGCGGTTGTCCCAAAAACTAAAATACTGCCATCGCTAGATAATGATATCGACTGATTATTCATATCAATGTATGTTGATGAACCCAAAGTTGTCATGGCTTTATCCATTTTAAAAATAGTAGCATTTCCAGTTATGGCAGGACTTGTATCAAATGCATTTACACTGATTGGAAAGCCTGTTGTTTTGGCATTAATTAACAATTCATCATCAGGAGTAATAATAATTTCACCAGCTCCACCAATACTGATAAATGTTGCAGTTATTAGTGTTGATAAATCTGAACTAAAATGTGCTAAATAAATATTTTCACCCAAAGCGCTGTCCGGAGTACTTTTATATACGCCAGGGGTAGTTGTATAATCATTAATCCCAAACTTGTTGGCACCAAGAAATACTGAACCATCACTGTCAAATGTTAACGCAAACCCACTGCCACCCTCTCCTACACGGGTAGAGTATAGTAATTCGCTTAAATCCGGATTAAATGCGCTAATAACAATGCCTTTGCCTGATGTTTCAAATGCATCAATTGTGTATGGGTAGTCTATTGAATTGGTAAAGCCAGTCACATAAACATTGCCGTTTGGAGCAATTGCTATCGCTCTTACCATATCAACAATTCCCCCTCCAATATAGGTTGCGCCCAAAGAAGTAGTTAAATCTGCTGATAAGCCAGCGATGAAGATTGAGCTATTGGCATCTTCAAGTTGCTGATAAGGAGTATAAGGCATATTAGGGATGGGAAAATCCGTTGAGGATGAAGACCCTGAAATGTAAATGTTGTCATTGGCATCAAAGGCTACGTGTCTAACTTGATCTGTACCATTTCCACCAAAATAAGTTGAAGCAATAAGTTGTGTCATGTCAGGATTAAATTTCAGTACAAAAAAATCGTATGAACCATCTGATGTAGGGCTTATCACGCCACTTGTCGTTGGGAAATCAGGTGACTGTGTTGAACCAACAACGATAATTTCATTATTGCCATTGATGTGAATATTACCCATGATTTCATCGCCCGAACCTCCTACATAAGTAGCAGCCAATAACGGATCAATAATCACTTCTTGTGTGTGATCATATTGACCCAATTTAAAACCATAACTTTTTTTATTAGAAATATAACTGACTTCTACGGGTAACCGCTCGCCCCTAATGTTTTGCCAAGCAATCGGCTTGGTGAATGCCACTATCCCCAATTCTGTTTGAATAGACAATTGACCATTGTCCTTGATGTCCAATTTTTCAATACCTGATAAAAAAAGTTTAATCTGTTCAACATTGGCTTGAGGTTTTAGGGTGAACAATTTTTCAACATTGCCGGGGCGCGTAACCAATTTTACATCAATGCCCTTCCATACTTCTCCAAAATGAATTTCTGAAGTATTAGGTACATTCTTATGCCACTTGCTTTTATCTTTGCCTTTTATAATATTGACTTGCACTGATTGATGTTTTTGCATTGAAAGCACAGGTTTCCCTTTGGCCATTGTTTCTTTAACTACAACAGATTTATCATTGTGTTTAAAGTGGTAATTAATATTGCCTTTAACATCAACAAAAATAGAGGCTTTTGGCGTATTGACATAATAGGCCACATGATCAGGTGCTTGGCCTACGTTTTTTACAAAGGGCATGTTGACTGCATTTAAATCAACATTGGCTGAGGTAATGTTAGAAATAGATGTCAATAGAGCGATAATTAATAGTGTGACTTTATTCATGTGCTTATTCTCAATTGGTTATAAATGTTATTGTGGGTATTTTAATCAAAACGACAAGATTGATAACCCCCAATGTTAGGGGGTATATTAACCTTGCTTGATAGTACCGCTCATCAGGAGTTAAAATTTACACGTCACTTGTTGAATATCCCGTTAAAACCCATTACAATAAATTTTAATTATCCTATTATTTAATCGAGAAAAACATGTCAGAACTATCCAAAGAAGAAATTGCCGAAATCAGGGATCATTTTGAATTTTTTGATAGAAATCACAATGACAAGCTGGAAGAACGAGAGTTTATTAAGCTATTTAATATCTTGGCTCCGGGTGCTAGCCGTGAAATGGCAATTAGGGGGTTTGAAACCATTGATGCAGATAGCAGTGGCGGTATAGATTTTGATGAGTTTCTGGATTGGTGGCAAATGAATTGGACGGTGTTTTAATTGCCTAGGCAAAACCTCCAAAAGGGTGTCGATTTCCAGCTTTGGAAATGTTGGGGTTCGTTCCTCTCACTCCAACCTACAGCAAATATGTAATAAAACCAAACCACCGTAGGTTGGGATGAGCAACGCGAATCCCAACAAAACAACTATAGAGGTATATTCACAACTAAAATCGGTGGGAATGTAGCCCTCATTGGCTATTTTTTCCTATAAAAACCAACCTGTAGAACAACTATTGCTTTAATTTTTATAGAAAAACCTAGCTCAATGTGTATCTCCATCCCATCCGACCCTAGTTATGAATATACCTCTATAACCTTTGCTTTATTTCTTGAGTCAAAATTCCTAGAGTGTTTAATGGTTTGTTTATAGGTTTTAAATTTTCAAATGTTGACAGTCTGTACTCTATAGAATCAAGAAACCTTTTATGCTTAGGTGACATGTTGCTTTTGCCTACAACAATAACTGGCCGATCAGTTGCACAAGCCTCTGATACCATATTGATACTATCTGCACTGACAACCAATACTTGGCTACATGCCAATAGCTTCATGTAAGGATTTTCTCCATCTTTTTCATTTAACCAAACCAATTGTACTTGATTGAAACTGTTCCTAATTTGAGCATGGTATTTATTAGGTGTTCTGCGAGATCCACAAATGAGCACATTATGCTGTGGATAGTGTTTTGTTATTTTCAAAGCCAGTTGGTCCATATTTACAAAAAACTGTTTTCCTGGATTGCCCAATAAAACTGCAACAGTATTATCAAGGTGGTTGGTGCATTTAATTTCTGCTAACCGGGCAGTATTTATGCCATGAAGACTTCCTCGTGTTGTTATGACGTTATCACCTTTAACTCCATCGTGTTCTGGGCAGATTAATACAGTGTATTTCTTTGGATTGTCTCCTGGATTTAGGATTTGTATGTGCTTGCAATTCAATTGTCTTTTGTAATACTTGCCAATGGCTGCCATGCGTCTACCGCAGGTAATAATCACATCAGGTTGTTGTGAAGTATCGGGTTGTTGTTTTTCCCAAATGATGTTTTTTCCAAAACGCGGTAAAATTCTGGGCGCAAAACTTAACCAAGGTTGGCGAATTGTACAATGAAACAATGTAACACAATCACTTAGCTTTGATGCCAGTGCTTTTGATTGAATTTCATGGCCTGCAATGCTGTCGCTAAATATCCAAATGTGCTTAAATTTTTTCAAGTATCTATTTATTTTAATGAACTGCCATTATAATAGAGGTATTAAGATAACTATATGGCGAAAGAAAAAATAGTGAGTTTAATCATTTTTTACTCATCATATAGCTATATAAATGCCTCAAAAATACTAAAAACATACCAAGGTGAACGATGAATCAATCAGCAAATAACAAAATAACACACGTTAAGAACAGTGATTTACCTTTATCCTGTCCAACAAAGAATTCTGATACTTGGAACCAACACCCAAAAGTATATTTAGATTTGAGTAAAACAGGCGAAGCAACTTGCCAATACTGTGGTGCTATTTACACTTTAGAAATAGAAAATTCTGATAGCGGCAATTAGAGTCTCCCTTGGTTGTTGTACAAATCTTACCAGCACTGAACAATGGTGGCGTGGAGCGTGGAACTGTTGAGGTCGCCAACTTTTTGGCCCGACGCGGTCATACTTCAATTGTCATTTCGGCGGGCGGCAGAATGCTTGTGGATTTATCAAATAAGGTGGAGCATATACCGTTGGAAGTTGGGGAAAAAGCACTGAAAACGCTGCTGCTTATTAACAAACTAAAAGGGTTGTTTGTTGATAGAAAAGTAGATGTCGTTCATGCCAGATCGCGTTTGCCGGCTTGGTTGGCATACAAAGCCATTGCCAAGATAGACAATACAAGCAAGATAAGCGGCAAAAAGCCACAATTCATTACCACAGTTCATGGCTTATATTCAGTTAAAAAATATTCTAGCATCATGGCCAGAGGTGATCGAGTCATTGCAGTATCAGACACTGCTGCCGATTATATAAAAACACATTATTGTAAATACTTGAAAGAACAACCAAAAATTATTTATCGCGGTATTGATCCCGATAAGTTCCCTTATGGACATGAACCTGATGCCTCGTGGTTACAGGATTTATATACAAAACACCATCAGTTGGCTGGTCACAAAATTGTTTTATTGCCCGGCCGGTTAACCTCACTAAAAGGAGCCAGAGATTTATTGTGTTGGCTACGAAGCCAGGACAATAGTGCAAAATTGGTATTAACCGCTGATCCAGAAAACGACAGGTATGCGGCAAGACTTGATCATTGGTTCAAAGAAAAATGCGTCCATCATCGCATTGAATGGATTGGCCTACAAAGGTCTATGGTTGATTTGTATGCGCTTTCTGACATTGTTGTTTCATCTTCAACTCGCCCAGAATCTTTTGGCAGAACTGTGGTTGAATCATTGGCGGTTGGTACGCCGGTTGTTGGCTATAATCATGGTGGTGTAGGTGAAATACTAAATAAGTTATTTCCACAAGGTAAGGTTGATTTGGGCAATTCTCAACAATTATCAGACAAAATAAATCAGGGATTGGACAATAAGCCAACTATTAAAAATACACAACCTTATTTGTTGAGTAAAATGCTAGAGCAGACCATTGCGTTATATCAAGAGGCGAGTGATTTTAATCAATGAATAAATACACTTCACAAATTGTATTAACTTTGTATATTGCGGTATTGGTTTTATTGCCTTTTTCTCGTTTGTCAGAATTGCCCATTTTGTTGTTGAGTATTATGGGCATTTATGGGGCATTTAAACACAGAGAGCGATTAAAAGACAATGAGCAGTTTAAAATATTGAGTGTGGTGTTTTTTAGTTACTTATTCGCCATTGTTTTTTCTGCTGTTGATTCGTATTGGCAAGAGAAAACATGGGTGGTCGCTTTGTCTAGTTGGCGTTTTTATTTGGCATCTATTGCATTGATACTATACATCAGACAGCAGCAAATAGCCTTGTTGTTTAAGTTCGCGGCCTTGGTGGCAATTGTTTGGTCAGCCGATGCACTATTGCAATATTTTATTGGGGTCAATGTGCTTGGCAGCCGCAGTTATGAGGGCAGGCTCAGTGGCATATTTGGGGAACACAGTGCTAAGTTGGGCCCTGTTCTGGTGTTAATATTACCATTGACTATGATTGCGTTGATAAAACACCATTCGGCAATACGTTGGTTGAGTCTATTATTAATGATCGTAATTATCCTCCTTTCTGGGACTCGTTCTGCTTGGATTATGATGATTTTTGTCTTGTTTGCCTATTGGTTGCACCACGTAAAACAACGGCGCATCCAATTGTTAGCAAAAGCCATGCTGGTAGGAACCTTAATGGTTGCGGGTTTGTGGTTAACTTCTCCTGAGTTTCAACAGAGAATCCAGCGAACTATGAGCGCACTAGATGGCACGCAATCAGGCTTGGACTTTGCTTTGTCCAGTCGACTGCCTATTTGGAAAACTTCCTGGCAAATGATAGAAAACCACCCCATCAATGGCGTAGGAGCACGGGCTTTTCGTAAAGCTTATCCAGAATATGCTTTAGAAAACGACTCATGGCAACAGCAAGAAAAAGTAGGCATGCATGCCCATCACTGGCTATTAGAAATATTGGCAGAAACTGGGTTTATCGGTTTTTTGCTGATTGGTTTTGCCATCTTTAAACTTTGGAAGTTTGTTAGAAAAAACTACCACACGCATTATTCCTGGGCTTTTTCTGTTGCGCTAATTGCAGCATTCTTCCCCATAACCAGCACCTATTCAATCTTTGCCTCTTTTTGGTCTATTTGTATTTGGTTTGTGGGTATTGGGTTGATTGTAGTGAGCAAACAAGGCGGTAAACAAAATGATTAAATTATCGGCAGTTGTCACTTGCTTTAATAACGAAAATACCATTGTTGACTGCATCAATAGCTTGAGTTTTGCAGATGAAATAATTGTGCTTGATTCATTCAGTTCTGACCAAACCTTGGAATTATTAAAGCCGTTAAATTGTGTTGTTCACCAACAAAAATTCAAAGGGTTCTCACAACAAAAGCAAGATGTCATTAATTTAACCAACAACGACTGGGTAATATTGCTGGACTCGGATGAGTTTTTAAGCAAGGATGCCCAGACCAAATTAATGGCATGGAAACAAACAACCCCGGATGCTGATGCTTACACCTTGCCTAGGCGTGAATGGGTTTTTTGGCAATGGTCACATAAGTTTGTTCACAGAAACAAGTTTTTGCGCCTGTTTGATAAGAATCTTGCACAGATGTCAAGTGATTTGGTGCATGAGTCAGTTCATTCACAAGGAAGCATCTCTACCATAAATGCAGAAATCAAACACATGGGTGAAACTTCAATCGCTGAAAAATTAAAAAAAATAACCCATTATTCGAAGCTGTCTGCACAACAAAAATTCCAACAAGGCAAAAGTGTAAGTCTGATTAAACTGGTGTTGTATCCAGGTTGGTATTTTTTTAAGCAGTACATTATTCGCCGGCAAATTTTTAATGGTGTTGCAGGATTAATAAACGCCAAAATAAATACTCAGTATGCTTACTTGAAGTACGCTCAATTGTATGAATTACAAAAACAATCGAGCAAAACGTGAGTGTTCAAAAATTAACCACTGATTTTTATATTGGTATCGCCAAGTTGTTAGTCAAATTGCCCTTGTTGATGGTCTTGAAGCTGGGTGGTTTCTTGGGTTTTTTAACTGACTTAATACCCAACAAAAGAAAAAAAATAGCGGCAATAAACATTGAGTTGTGTTTCCCTGAATTATCTGCGAAGCAACAAAAGGCTTTGCTAAAACAGAACCTAATATCAACAGGTGTGGGGTTTGCAGAAATGCTGGTTGCCTATTGGGGCAAAACTGATAGGTTTATAGATAGATTTGAATTTGAGGGTTTGGAATTTGTTGAACAGGCCTTGCAAAAAAACAAGGGCTGCATCTTGTTAAGTTGCCACTTGCACAGCATGGAGCTGGCGACTCGGGCGATTAATACACAATTAAAACAACCTGCATTTATTTTAGGCAGACAACACAACAACAAAGTATTTGAAGCACACATAGACAAAGCCAGAAAAGAACATTGCGAAAAAACAATCGACAAGAAGGATTTGTTCACGGTACTAAAAACTTTTAAGAAAAATCGTTGTATTTACTACATCCCTGATCAGAATTTTTCCTACCATTGTGAATACATTGATTTTTTTAAACTGCCTGCTGCCACAGTTTTAGCGCCTGTTAAGATTGCCCGTTCTAGCCAGGCATCGGTTGTTCCTTGGTTTTGTTTTCGAGAGAAAAACCAATGGAAGGTACAATTTCTTGAGCCCCTGGATTATTTTTATGGCGATGATATTCATTCAAGCTTGACCCAAATGAACCAGTTATTTGAATCTCAAATAAAAAAATACCCCGAACAATATCTATGGGTGCACCGTCGCTTTAAAAACCACCCCAAAGGAAAAAATTATTTGTATGCTGATATTTAGCCTGTATATTTTCTAGAACAATGGGGTTAATCGGTGAAAAATTCTTGATCAAATTTAATTTCAATGGCTTTGTTTGACCCATCGGGAATTACTTGTGCTTTGAAAATAATGATTTCTCTGCTACTGACAGTAAAGCTGCCGATATAATAAATGGCTCCATCATTCTCACTAACTTTACGCAGTTCAACCTCTTTGTCTTGACCGTAAAAATTTTGTGCCTTTATGTGGATTTGGGCATCAACGGGTATTGAAACTTGATCACCTTGCTGTTTAAGTACCGCAATATTCAACATACCACGGGTTTTAGAGCGACCAATTTGGTGCTGTTTAGCCACTTCTTTGGTTAAAAAACTGGTAGAAAAAGCATTAAAGTGAACTTCGTAGCCATTCTGGATTTTCGAGTTCTTGGTTTCCGAAGAAGCAACAGCAGAAACAACAGCAAATGAAATTACAGTTAGTAAAGCTAATAATAGTAAGTTTGATATTTTTTTCATGACTAAGTTCCTCATTGGTATAACTACATAGGTACTATACCACTATACCATAAAAATTGGTAACTACTCACCCCGTCATTCCCGCGAAGGCGGGAATCTATTATGGAATTTACATCATTTAAAGTGATATTCATATCATTTTTAAATGGATTACCGCCTACGCGGTAATGACGGGGGGTGTGAGTAGTTACAAAAATTGTTTTAAAATAAAAAAGCCAGATTAAAAATTATCTGGCTTTTTAACTTTAGGCTTGTCTCAGAAGGTATGGGTATTAAGAAACCAGCTTCTTAATTGCTTCACCCAACAATGTCGGTGATTTAACCGTAATAACTCCTGCGGCTTCAAGCGCTTCATATTTGGCTTGTGCCGTGCCTTTGCCACCAGCAACAATGGCACCAGCGTGACCCATACGTTTACCAGCAGGTGCTGTTAACCCAGCAATATATGAAACCACAGGCTTGGTTACATGTTCTTTTATATATTGGGCCGCTTCTTCTTCGGCAGAACCACCAATTTCACCAACCATGATAATGCCTTCTGTTTGAGGATCGGCTT
>CAZLZZ010000104.1:0-12181 GCA_964564165.1 uncultured Alcanivoracaceae bacterium
CCGATATGAGTCTTAAACAAAACTCGTGTCGGGTAGTTGGCTTTAGTCAACACAACAAACTACAATAAATAGATGATGAAACAGTTGTCACATTTTAGTGAGGTAAACTCTTATCAATTTGTCACTTTCAGAACATTAGACAGTGTTGATGAATTTCTCTTGAGATTAAAAGCATCAAAGCCAGAAAAAGAGTCAATCAAACAAATGAAAATAGATGCTTATCTTGATACCTCAAAAAAGGGTCGGTATTTGAATGGAGAAATCATTGAACTTGTCATTGATCATTGCAAAAGTATGGAACCAGAATGTTACCAGTTAATATGCTTAAGTGTTATGCCCAACCATATTCATATATTGTTTGAGCAATACAAAGATTTAGGAGAGATTATTTATAAATTGAAAGGTGGTTTGGCTTATAAAATCAATAAACAATTGAACCTAAAAGGCTCATTTTGGGAACGTGATTATTACGATAAAACCATACGCGATGAAAGACATTTGAAAGCAACCTATGACTACATCGAAAACAATGCGCCAAAAGCCGGTCTTAAAGATGCAAAGAGTCGATTTTATAGTTGCTACGAATAAACTAGAAGTGTTGACTAAAGCCAACTACCCGATATGAGTCTTAAATGAAACTCGTGTCGGGTAGTTGGCTTTAGTCAACACAAAATCTTAGAAAGAAAGTACATAAAACAATTAGTAGATTACATCTAAAAAACCAAATCCTGATAAGTTTTTTTAGTTATTGTATTAAAAACAACACACCAAGAGTAGGTCTTAAAGATGTAAAGAGTCGGTTTTACAGTAGGTGTCATTGATTAAAAAGTGTTGACTATAGTCAACTTCCAGATATGAGCCTTAAATGAAACTCGTGTCGGGTAGTTGGCTTTAGTCAACACAGAATATTAATGAAAAATGTATTTCACATAGAGCTAAAGTGTTACACTCTCTATACTTGACAATATGAAAAACGAAATTTTCAAATAGGCAAAGATGACTATATACAGCATTAATGCACGTATAATCAGTGGTAATATAACAATTTAGTAGGTACGTGTTTGGGGTCTAACAAAGTAACAGGTTTTTCTTTTTTTGGAATAATGCAAGTTGGTTGCATTTTCATATTGGTATTTTCTGTGGTGCCATTTCTAGCACATTTCTATTGGTATCTGGAACTTCTCACACACTTCAGGCTTCAGTATTTGATACTTTCAGTAGTGTTTTTGGTATATTTTAAACTCTTAAAAAACAAAATATTTATAGCAGTCTCAATTGCTGTGTTTTTGATAAATACAGTATTTGTAATACCGAGTTATATCAAAACGCAAAATCAAGAGGATGTGGCTAATGGTAAGACAATCAAACTATTTCACAGTAATGTTTTAACTTCTAATAAGCAATATTCAAAACTAATAGATCAGGTATATAGAGAAGAACCTCATGTTGTTATTTTGCAAGAGGTCAACAAATCATGGCTTGAAAGTCTTTCTCCCATTAAAGCCATTTATCAGTACTATATCGAACTACCTAGATCAGATAACTTTGGTATAGTTTTATTTAGTAAAATTCCAGTTTCTGAATACAAAATACATCGTTGGACTGATTTTGATTTACCGAGTATCGAAGCTAAACTTGTCTTGGATGGTGTTGCATTCTATATTATAGCAACTCACCCACTTCCACCAGTAAATAAAAAATATTATGATGCGCGTAATTTGCAAATTAAATCAGTAGCAGATAGAGTTATGGAGATAGATACCGCAAAAATTGTAATCGGCGATCTCAATACGTCTACTTGGTCAGCTAACTACAAAGTTCTAGAGTCAGGGACAGGGCTTTTAAATGCTAGTAGAGGATTTGGCATAATTCCTACTTGGCCTACGAATTTAATGCCTTTGATGATCCCCATTGACCATTGTTTAGTTTCAAAACACTTTAACGTTGTCGGTGTAAAATCTGGAGAGGGCTTTGGTTCTGATCATTTGCCACTTATTGTCGAATTAGAGTTATGAGCAAGTTGTCTTATAATAATCCGCAATGTAGCTCCTCTCATCAGTTTTTGATTGGTGTTGGCAATAATCAAATAATCTTACAATGGTGAAAAGCCAACTTTGCTAGGTTAAAAACAATCTCATAAAAGCAAACAGTAATGATTCTTAAACTAAATTTACAGCTATTTTTGATATTGAAAAGTGTTGACTAAAGCCAACTACCCGATATGAGTCTTAAACAAAACTCGTGTCGGGTAGTTGGCTTTAGTCAACACAAATCCATATTAAAAATATAAATAAAAGTGTTATACTTCATAATATGAAAACCAAAGTATTAAAATACGCAAATACGATGATATATGGCATTAATCCGTATATAATAAGAAGCTAGGCTCTTTTAGGAATATATCTGTGAAATTTGAACTAGAGAAATTTAATAGGAATACAGATGAAAAGGAACTTTTAAAGGATTTAAAAAAAATTCATACTGCTCTAAAAAAGGATGGATTAGCTTTGACTTACCGATCCTACAATGAAATTGGCAAGTATTCCTCAGCAACAATTTCAACACGATTTGGTTCATGGAACAAAGCTTTGTTACAGGCTGACCTAGGTCTTAATGAGGAAAAATCAGCATCAGATAGAGATTTGTTCTTAAATTTAGAAGATGTTTGGATGTCTCTTGGACGTCAGCCAGTATCAAGAGATTTAGTTAAGCCACAATCCAAATATGGTAGCCAGATGTATAGTCATCGTTTTGGCGGATGGCGTAAAGCATTAGAAGCCTTTGTGGAATATATCAATGAAGATGAGATTACAAAGGATATTAAACATCAGCCTGTAGAAACCAATAACTTTACTAATAAAAAAGTATCAAAGAAAAGAAGAACAAATCGTAATATATCAGATAGGCTTCGCTTCTCAATTCTAATGAGGGATGGATTTACATGTCAATCATGTGGTGCCAATCCAACGAATACTCTCGGGGTAAAATTGCATGTTGATCATATTATTCCTTGGTCCAAAGGTGGCGAAACTGAAGAGACGAATTTGCAAACAAAATGTAAACAGTGCAATTTAGGGAAAGGTAATGCATTTAACAAATAGCTTAACATCAATTTAGTTCAACGGCCAATTTAAAGTGTCATTTATTTTGCATTTGCAAAAACATACTACTTTAAATCGTCGCAGAGTTAGTCGTAAATCAATTTTCAACTTTCAATTAAACTCACATCATCATACTAAACAACTCAGGCTTGTCATTCAGATAATCACTATAAAACCCCAAATCTTTCATGCGTGTGACCAAAGGTTCTAAATCTTCAACATGTTTAAGCTCAATACCAACAATAGCAGGGCCATGAGCGCGGTTGTGTTTTTTGTGGTATTGAAAATAAGTGATGTCGTCTTGTTCACCCAAAACTTCGGCGACAAACTCTTTAAGTGCGCCTGCCCGTTGTGGAAAACGCACCATGAAGTAATGTTTGAGACCACCATAGAGTAGGGCTTTTTCACGGATTTCTTCTATTCTCGTGATGTCGTTGTTGCTGCCACTTAAAATACAGACCACGGTTTTGCCTTTGATTTTATCGGCGTATTGTTCCAGTCCAGCCAGAGCCAATGCACCAGCGGGTTCTACCACAATGGCATCTTTGTTGTAGAGGTTGAGAATGGTTTGGCAAATTAAGCCATCATCTACTGTGATAATGTCGTCTAGTTTATCTTTGCATTGCAAATAGGTCAGTTCTCCGACTTGTTGCACGGCAGCGCCATCGACAAAACCACTGATTTTGTCTAGTTTCACCGTTTTGCCTGCGGTAAATGCCGCTTGCATTGAGGCTGCTCCTTTGGGTTCTACGCCGATTATTTTGGTGTGTGGTGACAATTCTTTAAAAACAGCGCAGATACCAGAGGCCAACCCACCGCCACCAATAGGGATAAATATATAGTCAATTTGACTGTTTAGTTCCTGATGTTTCTCTAATATTTCTAATCCGATGGTTGCTTGACCTTCGATGATTTCAATGTCGTCAAAAGGTGGGATATACAGGTATTTATTGTCTTGGCAAAATTGTTTGGCAGCGAGTCCCGTTTCATCGAAAGTATCACCAATCAGTTCGACCTTTACTTGCTGATTACCAAACATTTTGACCTGTTCAATTTTTTGATTGGGGGTGGTTATCGGCATAAATATCGTGCCTTTTATGCCTAGTTTATTACAAGTATAAGCAACACCTTGTGCGTGATTGCCCGCGCTGGCGCAAACCACATGTTTGGCTTTCGGGTGCTGGGCAATTTTATTGTAAGCTCCGCGAATTTTGTACGATCTCACTTGCTGTAAATCTTCGCGTTTAAGGTGAATATTGGCAGCATAAATATTGGAATACTGTAAATTTTCCTGCAAGGGCGTGCGTTGCACAACTGCTGATATGCGTTGTTGTGCGGCTTTTATGTCTTCTATTGTTGGGCTTTGGGTTTGTTTCATGTTTTCTAGTCTTCAACTTTTGATTCAAGTTTTTCAACCCGTTCTTCTAATTTTTTTAAACGGTTTAATAGGCTTTCTAATTCATTAATATTTCTTGTTGAGCTGTGCGAAGAGGGTATTTGATTGGCTATGGCTTGGGCTTGTTTTTGTTCAAATTTGACTTCGCCACACAATGTATGGGTGTATCTGTCTTCACGAGAACCCAATGCTTTGGGTGTTTGAATAACGTAAGAATCATCGCGATCAATCATTTCATCTAAAATGATTTTGATTTCATTTACATCATCAAAGTCAACCATGCGGTTGGTGCGAAGTTTTATGTCATTCAATGTTTGTGGTGCTCTCAGCATTAATACAGTCAGTATTGATTGTGTCTTTGTATCTAGTTTTAATTCAGTCATGACACGGTGAGTGATATGGTTGGCACGTCCCGCATAGTCAATACCTGCCAAATTTTTATCACGCAAAACATTAACTGTGTGTTCAACTTGTCCTTGGGTTAAATTCATCACTGGATCGCGGTTGGATTTTTGATTGCATGCCAATACCAATGAATTTAATGTCAACGGATAATTGTTAGGTGTGGTTAATTGCTTTTCCATCAGGCTTGCAACAACTCGTGCTTCTAGTTGGGTGAAGAATGTTTTTTCTTGTTTCTCTTTTGAAATGTTTTTTTGTTCAGTATTCATAGTTTTATTTTATTTTGTATTTTGTTTATCCACAGATTACACGGATTACACGGATTTTTTTAATCTAATGCATATTTATGTTTTAATTTTTCTATTTCTACGAGTATTTCATCAACTGTATCATTTATTTTGTACATTATTGATGTCTTACCGACTCGTCTTGGAGCAATATGAAGAATGTAGCCACCTGTTTCTATGCATCAAATATATTACCTATTAAACAAGGAAGTTCCCAGAAGTTTTTACCTTTTACGGACTTGTCCAATTATAATGATTATCTTCTCACCTTTGACAAAATATTTTTTGTCAATATATAGACAAAATTATTTTTGTCATGGTCTTTGACAGAATATATTTTGTTAACTTGGTGTTTTTTTACGCATAAATATCAGCTTTACATATATCTATCCACAGATTACTGGGTTAAACAAATTTGAAATCTGTGTAATCTGTGGATAAATGTTCTAAGAGTTTTGTGGCCTTAATCCACGAACTGTTTTACCAGTCTGCCAAATTTCTGAATCGTGAATTTCTTTAAGTTCTGCGTTAAGTTTCTCTCGGTAATCAGGTTTTGAATTGGCTTGGATGGTGATGCGCGCTTCGTTGCCAGATGATACACTTTCATATAGTTCTTCAAACAATGGTTCATTCAAATCACGGAATTTATGGCGCCAATCAAGTGCGCCACGTTGAGCGGTGGTTGAAGTGTTGGCATACATCCAATCCATACCGTTTTCTGCAACCAATGGCATTAATGATTGTGTTAATTCTTCTACGGTTTCATTGAAGGCTTCAGATGGTGAGTGACCGTGCTTGCGCAGTACATTGTATTGGGCTTCAAACATGCCTGCGATTGCGCCCATTAAAATGCCGCGTTCACCGGTTAGATCTGAATACACTTCGCGTTTAAAATCTGTTTCGAATAAATATCCCGATCCCACACCAATGCCCAATGATAAAGCGGTTTCTTTGGCATTGCCAGTGGCATCTTGGTATATGGCATAGCTAGAATTTAAACCTTTGCCATCTAGAAATAATGTGCGTAATGAACGGCCTGAGCCTTTAGGGGCAACCAATACCACATCTACATCTTTAGGTGGAATGATTGAGGTTTGGTCATGAAAGGTGATGCCGAAACCATGTGAAAAATACAAAGTATCTCCTGGGTTTAAATTTTGTTTAACTGTCTCCCATGCGGCAATTTGACCTGCATCTGATAGCAAGTACATAACGATATCGGCTTTTTGTGTGGCCTCGGCTATTGGGAATAGTGATTCGCCATCGACAAATCCATCTTTTTCTGCTTTCGCCCATGAGGCTGACTCTTGGCGTTGTCCGATGATCACATTAAAGCCATTGTCACGTAAGTTCAGGGCTTGTCCTGGACCTTGCACGCCATAGCCAAGTACTGCTATTGTCTTGTCTTTTAGGTTGGCTTGCGCTTTTTTTAGTGGGTATTCTTCACGGGTTACAACTTCTTCCATTGTTCCGCCGAAATTTAATTTTGCCATTTTTTATGTACTCTCTATTATAGTTAGTTGTTTTATTTATGATGGGCGGGGCCCATCTTACGTTTGTTGTTAATAATTTATCTTGCCGATACTGATTGGTCCTGAACGGACAAATTCTAAAATGCCGTAGGGTTCTAGTTCATCAAATAGGGCTTGGGTTTCGTGTTTGTGGCCGGTTTTTTCTATCACCGTGTATTCGCGGTGAATGCGCAATATTTTGGCATTGTGTTTGCGAATAATGTCTTCGGTTTGGATGTCTTCTATCATCACTTTTGATGGGATTTTATACAGTGCGACTTCTTGTTGAACGATTAAATCATCGGTTGCATAAACGGCTTTCAATACATCGACTTGTTTTTCAATTTGTTTGGTAATTCTGCGAATCAACTTTTCTGTGGTGTTTACTCGCACGGAATAACGAAACACGCCAAGGGTTTCGGTTTCAGAGACATTGAGGCTGTCAATATTTAGCTTAATGCGCGAAAATACAGCAGTGATGCGATTCAGTATGCCAGCACGGTTTCTGGAGAATAGTGCCATGGTGTAATCTTTGTTTGTTTCATTAAATTCAGTCATCGTTTTATTTTAACCTCATGTCGGATACAGAATCACCCGGTGATATCATAGGAAATACATTGTCTTCTTTACCCACCATCACTTCTAATAAATAGGCGCCATCGTGAGATAGCATAGCTTGGAGTGTAGATTTTAGCTGTTCTCTTTGCGATACTTTGCTTGATGCTATGCCGTACGCACTGGCCAATATTTGATAATTTGGACTGGTAATTTCAGTTGATGCGTATCTTTTGTCAAAATACAGTTCTTGCCACTGACGAACCATGCCCAAAAATTCATTGTTAAGAATAATAATTTTCACATCAATTTCACTTTGCATGATAGTACCAAGTTCTTGGATATTCATTTGCACACCACCATCTCCTACAATCCCAATAACAGTTCTTTCAGGTTTGGCTAGTTTTGCCCCCATAGCAGCAGGGATACAAAATCCCATGGTGCCGAGTCCTCCAGAAGTTATCATGGAACGCGATTGCTTAAATTGTGCATAGCGGCAAGCAATCATTTGGTGTTGGCCAACGTCGGTGACTATAATTGCATCATTGTTGGTCAGATCATTAACCATGGCAATTACCTCTGGCATGGATATTGAATCAGAACTTGGGGTTAAATCTTTATCAATGACGGCGTCCACCTCTTGTTGGTGCAAGACAGCAAATTCATTGCGCCATTTCGGATGTTGAGATGGGTTAATTCTGTCGGTGATTTGTGGCAAGGTGAGTTTAACATTGCCCAATACTGGCACATTGACCCGGACATTCTTGTTGATTTCGCTGTTGTCAATTTCTAAATGAATGATTTTTGCTTGCTTGGCATAGGTTGATAAAGTGCCTGTGACCCTGTCATCAAAACGCATGCCAATAGCTATCAAAACATCACACTTGTTGGTTAATAAATTGGGCGCATAATTGCCATGCATGCCGAGCATACCTACATAATTGGGGTGGCTGTTGTCCAAGGCTGACAATCCCATAATGGTTGCAGCTGCTGGAATGCCGCTTTTATCAAGAAAGGCTTTAAGTTCTTGCTCTGCATTGCCCAGTATCACTCCTTGGCCGAATACAACCAATGGTTTTTTGGCATGTTGAATTAGATTGACAGCGTCTTTTATTGCCTGTAACTTAGGTGTCGGTTCAGGTGAATAACTGCTAAAGTGTAGGCATTTTTTATAACTGTAATCCAAAATCTCCACTTGAGCATTCTTAGTAATGTCAATCAATACTGGCCCTGGTCGCCCAGATTTGGCTATGTAAAATGCCCTTGCCATGACTTTGGGGATTTCAGATGCTTCGGTGATTTTATAATTCCATTTTGTAATCGGCATGGATATATCAATGATGTCGGTTTCCTGGAAGGCATCTGTGCCCAATAAATCTTTGTGTACTTGTCCAGTGATACATACCAAAGGAGTTGAGTCTATCATGGCATCAGCAATACCTGTTATCAGGTTGGTAGCTCCAGGTCCTGATGTGGCAATACAAACGCCCACTTTGCCATTGGCGCGTGCATAACCTTGGGCAGCAATCACTGCGCCTTGCTCGTGTCTGACTAGAACGTGTTTGATTTTATCCTGCATTTGATGAATCACATCATAAGTGGGCATTATTGCACCACCTGGATAGCCAAACATATACTCAACATCTTCGGCAATTAAACTGTTGATAATGGCTTGAGAACCCAGCATGCTTACAGTTTTGTCTGCTTGGGTTTCATTGTCTATTGGTTTTATTGGTTTTATTGGTTTCATATTGTTGTTTTCGGCTTTAAACATCTTAAACATCAGTCAAACACCCCTTTGAAGCGGAACTTACATTCCGTGCGTATTTGTACAAAACACCCCTTGTGTATTTCATGTCAGGTGCTTTCCAGTTTTGCATTCTTGTCCTTAACTCTTCATCACTCACGTGCAAAATCAATTCGTTTGTTTGTGCGTCTATGGTTATTTCATCGCCATTTTCAACCAAGGCAATGGTTCCTCCAACTTGAGCCTCGGGGGTAATGTGCCCAACTACGAACCCATGTGTGCCACCTGAAAACCTTCCATCGGTAATCAATGCAACATCATTGCCAAGACCTGCGCCGATTATTGCGGAAGTGGGTTTAAGCATTTCTGGCATTCCTGGGCCTCCTTTTGGACCTTCGTATCGAATGACGACGACATCACCTTTTTCAACTTCGCCATTGGAGATGCCAAGATTGACGGCTACTTCTGAATTAAACACTTTGGCTTTGCCATGAAATTTTAATCCTTCTTTGCCGGTGATTTTTGCTACTGATCCCTCCTTGGCAAGGTTGCCGAATAAAATCCGGATATGTCCTGTGTCTTTTATGGGGTTGTCCAAAGTATGAATAACTTCTTGTTTCTCTTGTAAAGGAGCCACAGAAGATAAATTTTCTGCCAGTGTTTTGCCAGTAACTGTCATACAGTCCCCGCACAACATGTCTTGTTCTAACATGTATTTTAATACCGCAGGAACTCCGCCAGCTTCATGCAAATCTTGCATTAAATATTGACCACTGGGTTTTAAATCTGCCAAAAACGGTGTTTTGTCGCTGATCTTTTGAAAGTCTTCAAGTGTAAAATCAATTTGAGCTGCATCAGCTATGGCTAAAAAGTGCAAAACCGCATTGGTAGAACCACCAAGTACCGTAACCAGTCTGAAGGCATTTTCCATTGATTTTTTGGTGACAATATCTCGGGGTTTTAAGTCAGACTTCATGAGTTGATAAATGGCTTCTCCCAAGTCATGACATTCTTGTGATTTATTTTCGCTGATGGCAGGGTTAGAAGAGTTGTAGGGCAAACTCATACCCATGGCTTCTATCGCTGCTGCCATGGTGTTGGCGGTGTACATTCCGCCACAAGCACCAGCCGAAGGACAGGCTTTTTGAATAATGAGTTGGTAAGTATCTTCATCTATGTTACCAGCAACTTTTTCGCCCCAAGCCTCAAAGGCAGAAACCACGTCTAATTTCTTTCCGTCGTGACAACCAGGTGCAATAGTGCCTCCATAGACTAAAATAGATGGGCGGTTAAATCGCAGCATTGCCATCAAAGCTCCTGGCATATTTTTGTCGCAACCCACAACAGAAATATTAGCATCATAACTCATACCACAGGTGAACATTTCTATAGAATCGGCAATCACATCGCGCGATGGTAAGGAATAACGCATACCTTCGGTGCCCATTGATATGCCGTCAGATATGCCGATGGTATTAAAAATCAAGCCATTTAATGGCTGCTGATTAACCGAGATTTTTATATCCGCTGCCAAGTCATTTAAGTGCATATTACAGGGATTGCCATCAAAACCAGTACTGGCTATCCCAACAAAGGGCTTATTCAAATCTTCATTGCTCATACCAATGGCATGTAACATGGCTTTGGCAGCAGGTTGTGTTGGATCTTGTGTGACTGCTTGCGAATATTTATTCAGTATTTTTTTGTTTTCAGTTTTCAACTTTTCATTTTCCTATTTTTAATCTTAAATTAACTTCGCACATAATTGTTAAACTGTTGATGCAGTTCATGTCCAAAAGTATCGCGCCAGTCTTTTTTAAATGTTTTATCATCTAAAGATTCAATTGGGTTTATTTCAACTGCAGTACCTGTAAAAAACGCCCCATCAGAGTTATAAACTTCCTCAGGGGTAAAGTGTTTTTCTTCAACTTTAATGCCATTTTCCTTGGCCAAATCCATAACCAATGATCGGGTGATTCCTGGCAAGATATTGCCTCTTGGTGCGGTGAATAAAGTATTGTCTTTTTGAAAAAAGAAATTGGCACCCGTGGCTTCGGCAACAAAGCCGTGGTTGTCCAGTAACAGCGCTTCATCGAACCCTTTTAGCTTGGCATCTTTAATAGCTATTAATGAATTGGTGTAATGCCCAGTAACTTTGGCTTCCACATGACAAGACTTGGGATCAGGACGGCGAAAAGGTGAGGTCATGGCTTTAACGGGTTTGTCGTAATATTTTCCCCATTCCCAAGCACACATAAATAAATTGGCCTTGCTTTCTGGTTCTAACCCCATGTTTTCATCGGTATACACCAGGGGACGGATATAGGCATCTTGCATGTTATTTTTTTCTAATAGCTCATAACAAATCGCGGTAAGTTCATCAACTGTGAATTCCAGATTGATGTACATTTTATCAGCTGAGTAGAGCAGGCGTTCAAAATGTTCTTTGATTTTCAAGACTTTAGCACCATTAGCAGTTTTGTAGGAACGCATGCCCTCAAAGACTCCATTGCCATAATGAAAGGACTGTTGGTACAATCCTGTGGTTGCATCTTGGGCTTTTATCCATTGACCATTTAAATAGATGGTTGTGTTTTTATCGTAATACATTTTATTGCTCTCTTTTTTATTTTTTATTGTTTTCGTTAAGGTAAAAAAAAACCCTTCTCTTGTTGTGAGAAGGGCTTTTTGGAATTTCCAATTGTGCGCCATTCTCACCGCATAAGTGTAAGAATAATAATAATGACGACTATAATAAGGATTGAATTCATTTGTTTAATTTTGGTATAATTTTGGTATAGTTTTGTTAATGTTATTAATAAATATTTCTAATGTTGCGAGTATAATCTCTTAGTTAAAATTTCATGTCAAGGGATAAATTGAGAAATATTGATTTTTTTCAGTTTTTAGCCCATTCCTCGAATTATACAAAGGTCTCTATTAGAATGTTTTCTAAAATTGTCCGATTAATTAAGCGGGAATACAATAATGTCACTACACGCTCCGTCATTCTCTGGAAGGCTTATTATTGCCAGTTAAAATTGTAAGGTGGGTTCACCCGAATGGCACTTGCTTAAGAGGTAACTCGTTGAAATATATAGAAATATTTAACCAGTCTTAAAGCAAGTTTTTTAATTAAAAAGAACTCATATCGGGTAGTTGGCTTTACAGACTGTGAAAGT
>CAZLZZ010000105.1:0-12080 GCA_964564165.1 uncultured Alcanivoracaceae bacterium
TATTTTCCGTCATTAATCTACTCTCAATATTTTTTTTCTAGTTTAGAAAGCCTTCTGGCTATCTTGTCTAATTGTTTTATTCTGACTGCGCTTTTTCTCCATTCAGAGGTCTCCTGAATGGGAGAAACGGAACTGTAACTACCGGGTTTTGTGATTGAATGTGTGACCAAAGCCATAGATTGTAACGTCACATTATCACAGACTTCTATATGCCCCACTATTCCCACTCCGCCTCCAATTAGGCAATTTTTTCCGATTTTAGCAGAACCCGCAACTGCCGAGCATCCTGCCATCACGGTATGTTCGCCAATAGTGACATTATGAGCAATTTGAATTTGATTATCAAGTCTAACATCTTGTTCTAATATTGTATCATCCAAGGTTCCCCTATCAATTGTGGTATTGGCACCAATCTCACAGTCATCACCTATTTGAACTGCTCCCAATTGGGGTACTTTTATCCAACCACTTTTATCTCTGGCTAGCCCAAATCCATCTGCTCCAATGATAACACCTGGATGCAAAATGACTCTTGATCCTATTTTACATCTAGAAGAAATAACAACCTGCGGTTTAATCGTACAATCTTTTCCAATATCACAATCATTGCCAATATTCACCTGTGCTGACAACCTGGTTCCTTCTTGAATATTTGAATTTTCACCAATCACGCAAAAAGGCCCTATTACAACATTGTTAGCAATATTTGCAGAGGCTGCGACAACCGCCGTTTCATGAACTCCTGCGGCTTGGTAGTCATCGTGTTGGAATAAACTGGCTATCTTTGCAAATGTCAAGTAAGGGTCCTTGGCTATCAAACAATTGCCATTAAATTCCCTGCTATCTTGTTCTGTTAGTACAACAATCCCTGCCTTGGTTTGTTGCAGTTCAGATTTGTATTTTGAATTGGCTAAAAAGCTCAGTTGATTACTTAATGCTTTGGCTAACGTTGAAACACCATTGATGATATGATTTGCATTTCCAATAGATTCCAACCCAAATTGCGTTGTCAAATCATTTAGACTAATTTTCATCACTGTTACTTTTTTCTCTTAGAATCGTTAAAATTTCATCGGTGATATTTATTTCATCGCTTACATATAGAATAGCATTTACCAAAATTGCATCGTATTGGTTGTCTATCGCATATTTTTCTACCACCTCTTTTAATTCCGACTGGATTTTATTTAAGGCTTGGCTTCTTTGAATACTAATGGCATCTTTTAAGTCTTCTTTGGCTCTGCGTATTTGTCTTTCTAGTATCCTTGCTCTCTCTTGTAGCTTGGTCAACTCTGGCAAACTCATCATTGCGCCATCGCTGGTTATTCTATTTTCTAACAATTCAAAATCAATTTCTTTTTGCTTAATTGAATCATTTTGTAGCTCAAATTCTTGACTGATTTTCAACCGCGCAATAAGGATTTGCGGAGAATCATTGATCAAAGTTTCCATGTCTACAAAACCAATTTTATTTTCAGAATAGGCAGTACCACTAAAAATCATCAGTAAAAACAATACTGATGATTTCTTTATGGTCTTAGTAGATACAGGTTTCATGTCATACTATTAAATCAGAATGTATTACCAAATGCAAATTGTATTGATTCAGTATCATCAAATTCATTGTCATTAAAAGGTGTTGAAAAGTTAATAATAATCGGGCCAACTGGTGCTTGCCACTTCAGTGCCAAACCAACAGAGTGTCTAAATTCTCTGGCTTCAAAGTCATTATAGTCTCTAAAGACGTTACCAAAATCCCAAAACACTGCCAATCTTGCAGAGTTACCGACTTTCGCAAAAGGAGTCGGGAAAACCAACTCAACTGAGCCCGTGGTTTTCAAACTGCCACCAACAGGGTCTCCTTGTCTTGATGTTAATGGTAAATCACCAGAGAGAGAATCACCAATTACGGAAGATTTCGGACCCAGTGTATTGTCTCTATAGCCACGAACCGAACTGCTGCCGCCTGCAAAAAAGTTTTCAAAAAAGGGCAATCTAGCGGTGCTTGAATAACCACCACCTACTCCAATTTCACCACTTAACGACAGAGTCAAATTTTTGGTTAAAGGAAAAAGTTTATTTGTTCTGGCAGTAATTTTATAAAAAGTAGCGGTACTACCTGGCAATGAAAATTCCGCTGCTAAACGGTAAAATGAACCACGTGAAGGGTTGAAAAACCTATTCCGGCTATCCCTAGACCATCTGGCTTCAGCTTTGTAAAAAGTAAAGGCTCTTCTGGCTTGAAATGGGACTGACACACCATCTCTAATCCCTGTTGGGTCATCGGGAATGGTAGATAACTCTTCTAAAGCACAATCTTCACCATTCCATGTGGCTGTAGCTGGAATGGATGGTTGTGTTGTATAAGTATAGCCGCCTAGCTCACATAAATCCGAAAATATTAGTGCCGCGGTCGAACCTAAAAAAGCTCTTACGTTTCTTCTTTCGTAACCAAAACTGGTGAAAATTCGATCATATTCAGAAATCGGAAAACTCATGTTCATACCAAAACCACCATTGCTAGAACTAAATCTCGCAATATTGGCCTCACCAAAATTGGATGTAGAAAATTGCATACTGAATCCTCGTGAAACTCCTTCATCAGTATAAAATGGATTTTCATAAAATACATTTAATTGCTTAAAGAAATTACTGTTGTTAATGGCAAATGACAATTGATTGCCTGTTCCCAATAAATTTTGTAAGGAGACCGAAACATTGGTATTAATACCACTAAGTTGTGAAAAACCAACTGAGAATTGAAACTGACCTGAGTTTCTTTCTTTCACGGTTATTTCGATATCTACTTGATCATCTGTCCCTGGAACCTTGGGTGTTTCGATAGTGACTTCTTCAAAAAATGGTTTTTGTTGTAGTCTTATTTTTGAACGCTCTACCAACGATTTAGAATACCAACCTCCTTCAAACTGGCGCATTTCACGTCTTAACACTTCGTCTTTGGTTTTGATGTTTCCATGAAAGTTTATTTTCCTTACATAGACACGTTTACCTGGGTCTACAAAAAATATCATATTAACCGTGTGGGTATCTTCATCAATTTCAGGTACAGGGGTTACTTCAGCAAAAGCATAACCTAAATTGCCAAGGATGATTTTCATTCTCTCGGCACTGGCTTCTGTTAAATTTCTGGCAAAAACATCATCAGGCCTGGCAACAATCAGTCTTTCTAAGGCACTTTTTTCAATAACCATATCACCCGTAACTTTCATCGTTCCAAATTTATAGGGTTTACCTTCTTCGATATTGACCGTTATATAAATGTGTCTTTTATCATCACTGATGGTTACTTGAACAGATTCCACATTGAAGTCAACATAACCTCTGTCCATATAATAAGATTTTAAAGTTTCTAAATCACCATTGAGTTTTTCTTTTGAATATTGATCATCAGAAGAGTACCAAGACAGCATATTTGTTGTATCTGATTCAAAAGAATCAATTAAATCTTCATCGGTAAAAACGGTGTTGCCAACAATTTTAATGTGCTTAATTTTTGCAGCCTTGCCTTCTTCAATGTCTATATTAATTCTAACTCTGTTTCTATCTAATTCCCTAACTTTCGCATCCACAACAACATTGTATTTACCCCGGGAAAAATACTGTCTGGTCAGTTCATTTTGCACCCTTTCTAATTGAAGCTTATCAAACACTTCGCCTTCAATCAAGCCTATATTCCTCAGTCCTTTTAACAGTTCGTCTGTTTTAATGGCTTTATTTCCATCAAGCGTAATCGATGCAATAGCGGGTCTTTCCACCACTTTAATGACCAATATATTGCCATCTTTTAATATTTTTACATCACTAAAATAGCCCGTTCTAAACAAGGACTTAATGGATTGTGTAATATTTCTTTTACTTGCTTTATCGCCTTTTTCGATGGGCAGATAAGTGAAAATCGTGCCATGAGAAATTCTATCCGCTCCAACAAGTCGAATGTCCTGGACTTCAAAAGGTTCAAATGCGAAACCTGTTGTGGTTAAACTCAATAGCGTAAATAGTGATAACAGTGATAATGCTTTAATCATATTTTTATCTTTTTAATTTTATTAATTATTCTTTGAAAGCTTTTCAGCCATCAATATCAACTGAACATTTTAAGTGACTAGCCTTAAAATGTCGTTATAAAATGCAATTGACATGAAACAAAGTAAGAAAACAATGCCCACAGTCTGCCCCTTGAGTTGAAATCCTTCGCTCAACGGACTACCTTTTATCTTTTCAAACAGAAGGAACAACATTTGACCGCCATCTAGCATAGGTATTGGCAACAAATTAATGATACCCAAACTCAAACTAACTAAACCTAAAAATCCCAAAAACCAAGCCACGCCTCTTGCTGCCGAATCATTGGCAACTTTAGCTATGGTTATCGGCCCTGATAAATTTTTTAAAGATGCCTTGCCTGTTACAATCTTACCCATCATATTCAGCGACATGGAAACCATTCTCCATGTTTCATTAATGGCCACAGGTATGGCATCAATAATCCCATAGGAATTATTGAAAATCAAAGAGTTGTAATATTCTCTTGATTGTTCATCAGGACTTTTCGGCCCGATTCCAATAATTCTTCTTGATTTGTTATTTTCATCCTCAACAGCGTGCGCAATAATAACATTCAAAGTATTATTATTTCGTAAAATTGTAAGATTTATTACCCCATCTATGTATTTATTTAATTTATCTACGACCGAATACCAATCATCTGTTTGCTCTGAATTAATTGCCACAATTTGATCGCCTACTCTTACACCCGATAATTCTGCAGGCTTACCTGGAGCCAAGGTAGCTACTACATTTTTCAAAGGTACTTGCCATGCTCTAAGACCGATCAGTTTAAATATTTCTGTTTCGTCTACATTTTCCGGCAAGTCAGACAATTTTAAAACCAGCGATTTTTGCTCTCCACTGTCATTTTCTACGATTAAATCAATGTCTTTCCTATCTAAACCATTGGTGATTAATTCCAAACTAACATCTTGCCAAGTATTAATCCTATAGCCGTTTAAGCTGACTATTCTGTCTTTTTCTTTTGCCCCTGATTGCTCTAGTATGTGTGTTGGTTCTGCAATGGCGGGATGAAGCTCTACTTTGCCATAGACAAACATCATCCAAAACAACAAAACAGCCAAAATAAAATTAAAGGCCGGACCTGCAAACATAATTAATGCCCGTTGCCAAATAGGTTTTGAGTTATAGGTTAAACCCGAATCTAGTTCTGAAACGGTGATATCCGGATCACGGGTATCTAGTAGTTTCACATAACCACCCAAAGGTATTGGCGCAAACCCAAATTCTGTTCCATGCTTGTCTGTCCTTGACCAAAACAGTTTGCCATAACCCACACTGAATTTTAAGACTTTTACCCCAAACTTTCTTGCCATCCAATAATGTCCATATTCATGAAAAGTAACCAAAATTCCCAGTGTCACTAACATCCACCATACTGAACTAATGAATTCAAACATAATTTTTTACCAATTGAGTTGTTTGCATACGTATTTCTTTGTCTAATTGTTGCAATTGTTGCACACTTTCAACCTGAGCAACAATGGCTTTAGTCATGACTTGTTCATTAATTTGGGCAATTGCTGTAAAAGGTATGCGTTTATTCAAAAAAGCCTCAACGGCAACTTCGTTGGCAAAGTTCAATATTGCCATTGCCGTTCCACCAATCTCTATGGCATTTCTTGCCAGTTGCAAACACGGAAATTTTTGGTAGTCCGGTGGAAAAAACTGCAAACTTTCATTGTTTAACAAATCAATCAAATTTGCCCCGGATGAAATCCTTTCACCCAAACCCAAACCATAAGCAATGGGAATGCGCATGTCAGGCTCTCCTAACTGAGCCAGTACAGAGCCGTCTTTATAACACACCATAGAATGGACAATACTTTGTGGGTGCACATGAACATCAATCTTATTTAACTCTAAATTAAACAGCCAGTGGGCTTCTATAATTTCCAAACCCTTATTCATTAGGGTCGCAGAGTCTACCGAGATTTTTCTGCCCATATCCCAATTCGGGTGGGCGCACGCTTGTTCAGGGGTTATTGTATTGAAGCTATCAGCCTGTTTGTCCCAGAAAGGCCCGCCTGATGCTGTCAGTATTATTTTCTCTAAGTCTTTTGGAGTATTGCCCACTTTATAATCATCAGGCAAACATTGGTAAATGGCATTGTGTTCACTGTCCAGTGGAATAATATTTGCGTAATTTTCAATGGCCGCTTGCATCACCAGATCACCCGCTACGACCAATGCTTCTTTGTTGGCCAACAACAAGTCTTTCCCTGCTTCAACGGTTGCCAACACGGGATGCATTCCTGCACTACCAACAATTCCCGCAACCACCATGTCCACTTCAGGCAATTGGCAAATATTGACCAGCTCATCCTCACCAGCCAGAAGCACCGCATCACAATCAGCCAATAAAGACTTCAAGGAAGCATACAAAGTAATATCAGAAACCACTACATATTTTGGCTTGAATTGTCGAGCAAGCAGTGATAGTTTTTTTATGTTTGAATGACCAGTAATGGCATAAACATTAAATTTATCCGGGTGTTTAACAACAATATCTAAGGTGCTATCACCTATGGAACCCGTTGCACCCAATATAACTAGATTTTTTACCTTTCCTGAATTCATGCTGCCTTTCTATATTTGAACGGGAGCTACGTAAATATAACTAACAAAAGCAAAGTAAAAAGGTGTACAAGCAATCAAAGAATCAAATCGGTCTAAAAATCCACCATGACCGGGCAACAAAAAACCGCTGTCTTTAACATTTGCTTGGCGTTTTAACAAGCTAGCGAATAAATCACCAATCACCGAAATACCCGCAATAATAGGAAATGCCAATACAAAATATCGCCAATCCTGACCTAACCATTGTGCCACGAAATAACCATACACAGCTGTAAACACCAAACCTCCTATCAAACCTTCAAAGGTCTTTCCTGGACTTACCTTTTTCGCTAACTTGTGCTTCCCAATACTCTTACCCGTGACATAAGCGCCAATATCTGCAACCCAAGCCAACAAGAATAAGACCAAGGTTAATTTGACACCCCATTCGGGAATTTGATGAACAGATATCAGTGACGCACCAAACAGCAACAAAACTCCAACACCCAAAGCATATTTAATGGTGCTTTTGTCTTTGCCATATTCGGGTTTAAATATCCAAAGTAAACTTAACGACCATAAAACTGAAGCGGCTATTAAAATTCTTGAAACCTCTATATCAATAAATGAAGCATAGTTTAATGAGAAAACAGCAATCGCCATGGCCAACGAAATAATTGCTGAGTTTATTTTACTGGCCCGAACTATTTGACACCACTCAAAGCCAATAAGCAAAGCCAATAAGCTGACAAACAATGAAAAAACCAAACCGTTGGCATACCAAATAATCGCCAAAACCAATGGTGCCAATAAAACGGCTGTTAAAATTCTTTGTTTAAGCATTGTCTTCTTCCTTTATTTGGGTGGTTTGTTTGGGTATTTTATTGGCTGTTTTATCGGGTACCTTTCCAAAACGTCTTTCGCGTTGTTGAAAATCATTTACTGACTGTTTCAAACATTCTTCATCAAAATCAGGCCACAAAACCGGAGTAAATAACAACTCTGTATAAGCCATCTGCCACAGTAAAAAATTGGAAATCCGCTGTTCTCCACCCGTTCTTATTAATAAATCAGGAGAGGGAATATCGCTCATGGATAAATATTGACTAAAACAATCTTCGGTTATATTTTCAACAGATACTTGTTGGCTTTTAATTGATTCTGCCAGCTTCTTAGTTGCTTGCAGAATATCCCAACGACCACCGTAGTTAACCGCTATGGTCAAAACCATTTTATTGTTGTCCAGGGTCAAATCAGCCACTTGTTTGATTCTTTTTCTAAGCCCTTGCGAAAATCGAGACAAGTCTCCAATAAAATTCAACCTAACTCCATTTTCATGCAGTTCTGGGACTTCTTTTTTAAGCGCTCTGGTGAATAGCTCCATTAACATGGACACTTCTTTTTTGGGTCTTGACCAATTTTCACTGCTAAAGGCAAACAATGTCAACCACTTCACACCAAGTTTTGATGCCTGTTTAATGGTTTTTCTAACGGCTTTTACGCCCGCTTTGTGACCTGAAGTTCGGTATTTGTTTCTTTGAGTTGCCCAACGACCATTGCCATCCATAATGATAGCAATGTGATTGGGGATATTTGATAGTTCTTCTGACAAGGGCTATATATTGAGAAATGTTGAGAAATATTGATGACTAAATTTCAAGAAGTTCAACTTCTTTTTCTTTAACAATTTCATCAACTTTTTCAACAAAAGTATTGGTTATTTCCTGAACACCGTCTTCTGATTGATGTAACTCATCCTCGGTAATGTCTTTGTCATTCTGCATAGTTTTAAAAGAAGAATTGGCATCTCTGCGAATATTTCTGATGGCTATTTTACAATTTTCACCGAGACTGTGAACCAATTTGACCATTTCTTTTCGGCGCTCTTCGGTTAATGGTGGCAAAGGCAAACGTATCACCATGCCAGCACTGACTGGGTTCAGACCAAGTGACGACTGCATAATGGCTTTTTCAATCGGTGCAACCATGTCTTTTTCCCAAGGAGTAATGGTCAAGGTGCGGGCATCTGAAACAGCAACATTAGCAACTTGGCTCAATGCCGTTGCACTGCCATAATAATCAACACTTATACCATCTAACAATGCTGTATTGGCTCTACCAGTTCTGACACTGGTTAGATCGCCTTTTAAAGAATCAACACTTTTGCTCATTCTTAATTTTGCATCATCTAAAATTTCATCTATCATTGTTTTGCCCCTTTAACTTAAAACTCATACTTCAACTTGCTAGTTAAACCGATCTTTCCGGCCTTAATTCCGAACAATTGTTCCAATCTCTTCGCCATGAATAATATCCAATAAAGCACCCGGTTTTGACATGTTAAATATTCTGATTGGCATATTTTGATCTCTACACAGAACCACAGCTGCTGTATCCATCACTGCCAATTTCTTCTCAATCACTTCATCATAAGTCAATTCATCGTACTTAATAGCATCTGGATTGGTCATAGGATCAGCGGAATAAACGCCATCTACCTTGGTTGCTTTTATAACAAGCTCAGCATTAATTTCAATCGCTCTTAAACTGGCAGCTGAATCTGTGGTAAAAAATGGATTGCCAATACCTGCTGCAAATACAGTGATATTGCCTTTTTCTAGGTGTCTTATGGCTTTACGGCGAATATAGTCTTCGCAAACCTCATTAATTTGAATGGCTGACATAACCCTAACTTTAGAGCCTTGCTTTTCAATGGCATTTTGTAACGCCAATGAATTCATGACAGTAGCCAACATCCCCATGTGATCGCCGGTAACTCTATCAATTCCAGATTTAGCCAAACCGGCTCCTCGGAAAATATTGCCGCCGCCAATGACTATACCAATTTCTAAACCCAGTTCATTTATTTCATGGATCTCTTCTGCAATACGGTTAATCACTTTTGGATCAATACCGTAATCCTCCTCACCCATCAGTGCTTCGCCACTGAGTTTGAGGAGGATACGCTTGTACTTTGGAGAGTTATTCGCCACGTGCTTGTGCCATAACCTCTTCTGCAAAGTTGTCTTCTTTCTTCTCGATACCTTCGCCCACTTCCATTCTGTGGAAAGTTAAAACGTCAGCATTTTCAGATTTTAATAATTTTTCAACAGTCATATCTGGGTTTTTCACAAAATCTTGACCATACAGTGTAATGCCTGCCAAGAATTTACGCAATCTTCCACCAATCATTTTTTCAACTATTTCTGGTGGCTTGCCGCTGTCAGCAACTTGTGCAATCAAAATTTCTTTTTCTTTTGCCACATATTCTGCTGGAACATCTGCTTCTGAGATGAACTCAGGACTAACCGCAGCAACATGCATAGCCAAATCTTTCGCCAGCTCATGGTTGTCAGTACTGATATTGACAACAACGCCAATTTTAACACCGTGAATATAATGTCCAAACACTCCTTGTTCAGCGGTTAATTGCTTAATGCGACGAATTTGGATGTTTTCACCAATTTTAGAAATCAATGCAGTTCTTACGACTTCCAATGTTTCACCATTGATATCCGCAGCCATTAAATCTTCAACATTTTCACTGCCCAAATTCTGTGCTGCATTTGCAACAACATCGGTAAAAGCCAAAAACCCTTCATCTTTAGCAGCAAAGTCAGTTTCACTGTTGATTTCAACAACTGTTACGCTCTTGCCATCAGCAGATGATACAATTTTCACCACACCTTCAGCAGCTATTCTACTGGATTTTTTGGCGGCTTTTGCAGCGCCTGATTTGCGCATTTCTTCAATTGCCACTTCAATGTCCGCATTTGAAGCAACCAATGCTTTTTTACATTCCATCATACCGGCACCGGTACGTTCTCTTAATTCTTTAACCATTGCAGCTGTAACGCTCATGTTAAGTCCTCATAGTTGACGAGAATTTCTCGCTTGTTTTGTTTATAGTTAGTTCTCTGAAGGCAATATATTCAATACTGCCTTCAAAAAATTTATTGCGGTAGAAGTATTAGTCTTCTGTTTTCTTTGCTACTTTTTTCTTGGTTGTTTTTTTAACAACTTTCTTCTTGGTTACTTTTTTCTTAGTCACCTTTTTAGTTACTTCTTTTATTTCTTCTTTTACTTCTCCTTTTATTTCTTGGGTCGCTTCAACTTTTTCAGCCTTAGGTGTTTCTACCTTCGCTTCTTCTTTCGTTTCTACTTTCGCCGCTTCTTGTTTTTCAACTTTTTCGGCTTTTTCTGCCACTTTCTTAGCCACTTCTTTCTTCAACTTTTCAGCATCAGCAGGGGCAGGCATTGAAGCACGCCCTTCCAATACAGCATCAGCAACCGTTGAAGCATAAAGAGCAACAGCTTTCATTGCATCGTCATTTCCAGGGATAATATAATCAACACCTGCAAATGAATTGTTGGTATCAACAATAGCAATAACTGGAATCCCTAAAGTTTTGGCTTCTTTAATAGCAATTGATTCATGCTTGGTATCAACGATAAACATCGCATCAGGCACACCAACCATTTCTCTGATACCACCCAAACTTTTTTCAAGTTTGATCAGTTCTCTTTCGCGCTTTAATTGTTCTTTTTTAACCAGCTTTTCCATGCGACCATCTGTTTTCATCGTTTCAATTTCTTTGATGCGATTAATAGACTGTTTAATGGTCTTGTAGTTAGTCATCATGCCACCTAACCAACGGTTAGTTACATAGGGCATGCCACATCTAATTGCTTCTTGCTTCATTACTTTGCTTGCTGCACGTTTAGTACCAACAAACAATACTTTCCCGCGACGCGAAGCCAATGAACTTAAGTAGTTTAAAGCATCTTTCATTAGTGCTTGTGTTTGAGCTAAATCGATGATATGGATTTTATTTTTAGAACTAAAAATATACTTATCCATTTTTGGATTCCAATATCTGGTATTGTGTCCGAAGTGAACACCAGCTTCCAGCAGCTGTTTTATGCTAACATTAGCCATTATATTTTCCTATTATTCAAGAAAGCTATATGCCTTCTAAAGGGGTTATAAACAAAGCATCATACTTGAACAACAACCG
This sequence comes from uncultured Alcanivoracaceae bacterium, assembly GCA_964564165.1. Lineage (GTDB taxonomy): Bacteria > Pseudomonadota > Gammaproteobacteria > Xanthomonadales > Marinicellaceae > NORP309. Next base: position 11,667 of record CAZLZZ010000105.1, read on the forward strand.
ATAAAACATAAGTTCAAGTTTCATTCAGCACCCAGTTAATTCATTTAGTACGATACAGGATTTTACTTTCTACAAATATAGATCAACTATCTGACCAACTACCTGCAAAAGCCGCGGGATTATACTTTATTTAAATGCAATCAACAAGAAGGATTTGTTTTTTCTGATTTTTTCTTAACAAAGAGGATATTTACATTAAAATATGATAGATTATTATGAAAATTCAAATGGGGAAACAGTGATGGAACAATTATACAAAACTATAATCTTACTTCTTATCAGCTACAACAGCTTAGCTGGGACACTTTCTATTGCTACCATATCACCAACTTTTGGCAATGCAGAGGGGGGCTATCCATTGCTAATTAGTGCTTGACCGAAAACACATAACACATTGATATTAAAGTGATATTT
>CAZLZZ010000106.1:0-11944 GCA_964564165.1 uncultured Alcanivoracaceae bacterium
CCAATATTAAAGATGTCATCGGTGTTTTGAAATTTCGCAGGAGTAAGTGCTCCGGTTATAACAATGGTTTTGCCCTTGATGTCTGATAAATAATGTGCGGTGTCAACCATTGAGTCGGTGCCATGGGTGATAAGAAAATATTTTTCATCAGATTTGGCAATGACTTTTTTGATTAGATCACGGTCGTCATCGGTTAAATACAAGCTGTCTTTTTTCATTAAAGACAACACCTCAAATTCAAAAGCGACATTAAATGAATTTAACAAGTCGCCAATCACAGGCTGGCCAATTTTGTACTCACTGGCATCATCAAAATACAATTTATCGATGGTTCCGCCTGTTGTAATAATTTTTAACCGTTTCATTGAGTATAGTTGAGTATCGTTTAGAATTTGAAAAAAACCTATTTTATAGATAAATGCAGCAAAACCCAATTCATATTTGCACTGAACTGGTGCATAATACTGTTCTAACCTATATTTTAATCATTATGAACAGATTTTTACTTCCGTTATTGTTGGTTTCTTCTGTGTTTGCCCAAGCTGAGTCAAATACATCTATACCTGAAGAGGGAGAATTGGCAGAACCCTTGCAAAAAAATAATTTTGATAATTTACTGCCTGTTGAAGAAATAGTTTTACAGTTGCGAAAAAAATATGGATTTAAAGGTTCTGTCATATTGACAAAACAGTTGGGCCAAATCCTATCATCTTTTAGCAATCAAGAGCAAGCACTGAACAGTTGGCAGTCGACGGTTAAGATGCTTAATGAGACAGTTCAGTTGAATAGAACCGTTGCTCCAATGGTTGACTTCCAGTTCAGTTCAGGGCAAATTTTAAGTAAGTATACGCACGGTATGGATTTAGAAAAGTGGTTGTACAACCGCTCTGGATTTCGCGTCAATGACAGTAAGTTGCTTGATTTTTTAAAGTTTAATGATGAATTGACCTTGTATTTACAACTTGACAGTATTTGGACATTGTTGTTAAACGATTTAACCGGGCAAGAAAATATTGTTTGGAACGATGTGTTTGCCGATAGTTTGTCTTTGTTTTCAGAAACGCCACAAACTGTAAAAGCAGGAGAGTTACAGAAAAGCCCTGCCCAGATAGATTCCACAGAGCTCTATCTCTTGGAATTTTTTGAGGCTTTAAATAATTGGAATCAAAGTGATAACAAAGATGAAGTGCTGATTGATTTATCAAGAATTACAAGAGCCGCAAATTATCAAGAAGCCAAATTATTTACCAGTCTAATACAACTTGTAATGAATAAACACAATCAACACTACTTGGCGAGTTCCACCAGTTGGTTTAAGGTGGCATATCAGCTTAATCAACAACAAGTAGAATTAGACGAAGAGTCAAAAAATACAGTAATCAATTTTATTGAAGAAAACGATGTTTGGTTTTTATCAAAAGAATCTGAACTGCTTGCCATTAATGAAAAATTGCCCTCAATAGTTGCGGCAACTATACAGCAACTTAAAATCAATTATCAGCAACCTCTAGACAGTGAAATGATTACTGAAATTTCTAATTTGCCCAATGTTTACCAATTGATTGAACCCCGACTGGATAAATACATGGCGACACCTTTCAGGAAGAAAATTCGAAAAGAGCTAGAAGTGTGCCTTAACATCAGCGAAGAATTTGCTCCCTTTCCACAACAGCCCATTGATATCAAGCAGTTCAATGGTTGCATCAATGATTTAACAATGGCAGCAGTGATAGAAGCAAATTCAAGAGAGCTATCAGGCTCATTGACCAAGATTGATACCAAGATAGCAATAGATAGAGCTTTGCAGTTACCTGCATGGCAAATTATTAATATTCTAGAAGCCAAAGTGGCGAATATTACTTGTTTAGATAGGTTAAATCAAACGGCCAACCCACTAGAGTGGACTTTGGCCACAGAATCTTTGTTGTGGTTTATTGATAGATGGTCTGCATACTTTGCCAAGTACCCGAATAAAGTCAATATCAATAAAACCATCAATGAAGGAGAAAAACTCCTCAAAGGTTTAGAGTGTTTAGACGGGTCTACTGCTGAATTGTTAGATTTAGAGTTTAGCCAAATTGAACAGGCTTGGCAGAATGTTAAAACCCAAATCAAACAAGTTGCTGAAGAGTTTAATCAACAAAATTTAACCACTGGTAGTGATTTAGATTTATTGACCAACTCAGAAGCAATCAGCAAATATAGAGTAGAAGACGCCACCATTGATGCCTGTGATGTACAGACCAGTTGTGGTGTACATGTTCCACTAAATTCATCTCGGGCTTTGTTTGGTTTGTTCTCTAATCATTTATTGGTCGCAGATCAATTGAAGTTGGGCCAGTTGAAGCTGTGTTATGACAATGTGGGTTGGGAAAACCGACGTTCTGCGTCTACCCATCTTGAAAACCCGAGTGTGGCTAATTATTTCGGGAATTTTAGTTTTAGTCTAAAAGGTTTTTATAATGATCAATTGGCCTTTGAAAAAAAATTAACCAGTAAACAAGAATATTATTATTTATTTGCAGAAAATAACGATGAGGTATTGTCAATATATTGCCCACTGTCAATAGTTGGAGATAAAATTTCTACTAAACTAGACAGAGGAACTTTTGGGTTGGTTCCTAATCGTTTGACTTTTTTAACAGCATCTAGAACCAGCGAAAGTAAAATATTGGCTTCCAATTGGTCCGATGGAGAAGAGTGGCAGGACTTACTCACGGGTACTGACTCAACACTGGTTTTTGAAAACGATTTGTCGGAATTGAGTGCTGATACCCAATTGGCTTACCAAAATAAGGCCAAAGAATTACAGGCTTTGATTTATCTGACTTTACTGAATAATGTATCAGAGCCTACAGAGAAGCAACAATTGTTGATAGAAAGTATTGCAGACATGAATCGCATGAGGAAATTACTCTCACACATGGTCTATATCACCCAGGCCGATGAGTTTATGACAGATGATTCGTTGCATGGCATGTTTTTTGGAAATGACAAAATACCCGATAGAACAACCATCATTGAATTTTACAGAAACCAGTTAAATATCAATCAGATGATTATAGTAATAGATGAAAATATAAAAAATAATAAAAATAATTGGAATAATTTCAGCCCTACGTGGTCAAATGCTTATCTTAAAAATATTTTATACCGATTAAGTGCATTGAAAGCCCAATAAACGAAGCTAAATCATTTAAATAAACTAAATAAACTAAACTAAATTAAACGTTACTCAATTATGAAAAAATCAATTTCAGTTCTTTGTCTCATTTCTCTCTTTTTCACCACGCAAATATTTGCGATTAATCAAGATGAATTGTTAGACGTTGATGAAGCTTTTGCTCCCGAAGTATTGGAAGTCAATTATGACAATGTCAAACTGCGTTTTAAAATTGCCGATAAATACTACTTGTACAAACATGCCTTTAAATTCCCCAATAAAGACAGCGAAGTTCAATTTGGAGAAGCACAAATTCCTGAAGGGAAAAAAAAGGAAGATGAGTTTTTTGGTGAAGTAGAATCGTACTACAAACAAGTAGATATAACAATCCCCTATACCAATGATGATCAAAAGAGGATTGCACAATTTACCTTCAAATACCAAGGTTGCGCCGAAATAGGTGTTTGTTATCCTCCAGAAACCAGAACAGTTGAATTAACCTTTCCCGTTGAGCAAGCGTCAGTTTTACATGCGAATAATAACCCCTTACTGGGAAACAATACTGGTGGCTTTGCATTAGGTAGTGACAACGATATTGACCAATGGCAAGGTCAAATGGATTCAATTTTACCAGAAGACTTGGCATTCAAAGTTGAAACCATTGCTATGGATGCCAATAAGCTCTCTACACGATTCACCATAAGTGACAATGTTTACCTTTACAAAGACAAGGTCAAGTTAACTTCATTAACCGATGGCATTGAAATAAAGAATTTCATATTTCCTGCTGCACAAATAAAAGATGACCCAAAGTTTGGCAATGTTGAGGTGTTTTTTGGCTTAGTAGAAATTGACGTGGAAATTGATAGAAAACAAGGTTCTGGTAAGCAACTAGAATTACAGGTAGATTTTCTAGGCTGTGTGGACGAAGGCATTTGTTACCCGCCATCAACTCGAACTATTTTGGTAGATTTGCCAGAAATGTCAGAATCGAATATGGACATATCTGATAATGGCACAAATGCCGAAAATCAATTGTCTGAACAAGGTGTAATTCAAAAAGATTTAGAGGAGAATGTTTGGTGGAAAACAATCCTGAAATTCTTTGGCTTTGGATTGCTGTTGGCTTTAACACCGTGTATTTTCCCTATGATTCCCATTTTGTCAGGTTTGATTATGGGACAAGGTAAAATCACCAGATCCAGGTCATTTATGCTGTCATTAGTATATGTGTTGGCTATGGCATTGGCCTATACTGCAGCAGGGGTGATTGCAGGCTTATTGGGTGCAAACATACAAGCAGAATTGCAAAAGCCGTGGATAATAATCACGTTTAGCATGGTGTTTGTGGCTTTGGCCATGTCTATGTTTGGCTATTACGAATTACAATTCCCGTCATCCTGGCAAAAGAAATTATCCAATATCAGTAACAAACAAAAATCAGGGTCATATATTGGCGTAGGTATCATGGGCTTCTTATCGGCAATTATAGTTGGGCCTTGTGTTGCTCCTCCACTTGCTGGTGCAGTTTTGTATATATCCAACACTGGTGATCCCATTGTTGGCGGTTTTGCACTGTTTGCTATGTCTATGGGCATGGGGATTCCTTTGTTGTTAATTGGTGCATCAGCAGGCAAATGGATTCCTCAATCTGGCGGCTGGATGAATGTGGTTAAATCATTTTTCGGAATTGCCTTATTGGCAATGGCGATTTGGTTCTTGTCGCGTATTATCCCAGGCCCTGCGACTTTGGCATTGTTTGGGGCATTGGCTTTGTTGTCCTCAGTATTTTGGTACAGATATGCCTTAAATAATGGTGTAAAGGGCAAGATGATAGGCTTGTTTTTGGTGTTTAAAATCGCCTTAATTGGCATTGGTGTGGTGCAAATTATGGGTGCAATACGAGGCAATACCGACTTCATGCAGCCTCTAACCAAGATTGAGACCCATTACACCTTGATAAAATCTTACAGCGATTTACAACAAGCCATGGCAGAAACCGATAAAATTGTCTTGCTGGATTTTTATGCGGACTGGTGTGTGGAATGTAAACGCATGGAAGCAGTGACGTATTCAAAAGTAACTGTCCATAAAGAATTGGAACGATTTTTGGTGTTAAAAGCAGATGTTACAGACCAAGATGATATTGATAAAGCACTCATGAAGAAATTCAAAATTGTAGGGCCTCCAGCCACCTTGTTTTTTGACAAAGACGATAAACTGATTCCCCGATACAGTTTCTTTGGGTTTAAAAATGAGCAAGACTTTATTGTCCACCTTCAAAAGCTCTAGGAGCTAGTCCGAAGACAAACTCCTAATAATACAATTGAGGTATATTCAGAACATTTTCAGAAGTTAGTCAGAATTCAAATTTTCTCATGGTCTATAATTTGTTTGATTTTATAACCATGAGAAATACCAATGAAAAATTTCCTGCCAATAGTAATCCTATTGTTAGTTTCACAATTGACAGTTGCCCAGCTGTCGGGTCAATACACCATTGGCGGCAGTTCGCCTAATTACTCAACCATTCAAACTGCTGTTAATGCACTGCATTCTCAAGGCACTTCTGCACCCGTTGAATTTTTGATTCGCAATGGAACTTACAATGATCAAATTACAGTCAATGATTTTACCCGTACAGGCAATCCAACAGACACGGTAACATTTAGAAAATCATCGCCTGTTGGAATAGTGAATTGGGAATACAATGCACAGGGTGCTTCAAGTAACTGGGTGTTGAGACTTGATGGAGCAAAATACATCACTGTCAGAGGCATAACCTTTAATGCAGTTTCTGCCAACAACTTTGATTTAATACATATTCGCGGGGGTGCTGCCAACAATATTTTTGAATTGTGTGATTTTAATGGCGTGTTCTCTCAAGGGAATTTAATTTTACAGTCAGGTACTGGTAATCAACCAAATCATATTTTCAGGAACAACTCGTTCTTATTTGGGAACAAGGCCATTGACTTCAATTATCTATTTGGAGGTGCTGACTCAAGGGGATTGCAAATAATTGGCAATACCTTTAGTGGGCAAAACAGCAGTGCTGTTGAATCAGGAACAATAAATATATGGGTTATGGACAATACGGTATATGCCACTACAGTATCTGGCTCTGGTTATATTGGGTTGGATATAGATGATTTTTCACCAGTGATTGAAAATAATGTCATAGATATGACAAAAGGAGACTCTGCAATTTGGCTAAGAAGAGAACAAGGAGTAGCGTTAGAAGCAAGAATTGTTAATAATTTAATATCGGTAAGAAGCAGCACTGCTAGCCGTGGTATTTACGTCAGATCAAGTAATACCAGTGTTTACCACAATACAGTGCGAATGCGTTCCGCAAATGGACCGGCTTTGTGGATTTCTGGTGGCGTTTTAGAAGATGTTAGAATTAATAACAATATTTTAATCAATGATGCCAGTGCGGCAGGAGGATTGGCTTTGAGATTAGATGATGCGGTTGTCATATCAGATTCCAATAACAACGATTTGTATACGACGGGTGCTGTTTTAGTAAGATCCAATAACCTCAATTACAACAATCTAACTACTTACTCAGCGGCCACTGGTTTTGACTTAGACTCGGTCAGCAAAAATGTAAGCTTTGTCCAAACAACAGGCCTCAATGATTTACATTTATCCTCTCCATCAAATGCCGATACAGAGTTGTTGGCTCCTGTCTTAGCGTCTGTTAACTTAGATGTTGACGGTGATCCCAGAGGGACATATACCGCTTTTAAAGGAGCCGATGAAGGAATAATATCACTTTCACCGCTAGATAATACTGATACAGCCAATGGATATTATACTGTTGGAGGTTTTGCTCCAGATTTTGCCAACCCAAATGAGGCAATCACTGGCTTAAAACAAAGAGGCATGAATGGTCCTGTTACCTTTCGAGTCAGGGCAGGTAATTATGTTGTTCACCAAACTTTAAGTGATATTATTCGATTAGACAACTCTGATGACTTAATCTTGTTTAGAGCAGATAGCATCAGCAACCCTCCAGCATTTAACCATGCGGCGACCAATGACAATGATAATTGGGTGATTAAAATCCAAGATACAGACTATGTGGGTTTTCTCTATATTGATTTCACATCCACAAGCTCTGGTCAGTATGGAAGGTTGATCGATTTAGAGGGCGAAACAAATAATATTGTTATTAGTAATAGTGTTATGACTGGGCTAACAGGACAAACTAGCAATACAGCAGCTTTGGTATTTTCAGATGATAGAGGTCGAGACAATTTAACTTTCGAGAAAAATACCTACATAGATGGCAGTATTGCAATAAGCATGATTCCACCTAACCCTTTTTCTTCACCGACTGGTACAGGTATAAACATACTAGAAAGTTTGTTCAGAAATCAAAGGGTATATAGTTTAATAACCAATTATAATGGACTTGTGTTTGAAGACAATGAAATAATCAGCAGCCACAACGATATGTTGTCGCTATATATCAGATTCAATGTGGACAATAAGATATCTAGGAATAAATTTCATTTAACTGGTAACAACACAACTGCCATTGAACTAAACGGAGCCGATGGCGGTCAGTTAGTCGATCCATCAATTGTGGCAAATAATTTTATCGTTGCCAGCAGTGGACTAGAGTTAAATACAGGTTCGTTGAATACACATATTTATTTTAACAGTATTGTCGCTACACAATCACCCCTAACTATTAGCTATCAAATGATACCCAATAACAGCAAAGCAATCAAATTAGTCAACAACATCCTATTCAACAACGGTTCAGGTGCAGCATTAACCGTGGCACAAGATGTGGATATCACAGAAATTAATCACAATAACTTTCTCAATGCCACTCCTTCTTTGATTGATTGGGAAGGAGTCTCTTACACGTCATTGGCATCCTATCAAACAGCGACAGGCAATGACCTTAATTCAACTACTACGCCAGTTAGTTTTGCCAATCTAGTTAATGGCGACTTACACCTGGTGAATTCTTCAATCAATAATATGGGTTTGTTGGGAAAGCCCGTCAACTTCGTCAACAATGATTATGACCTTGAGCTAAGACCTAATTCAGGGCCTTATATGGGGGCCGATGAGGTTGCTGGTTCTCCATTAGTCACCGAGTTCCTTATTGGTGGTACAGTTACAGGTTTAACTTCTGGAAGTATTGACATTGATAATGTCAATGGTGATTTTTTAAACAATCTTACCAATGGCGACTTCACCTTTCCTATTTTTCTATTTGATACAGCTTTCTACGAGGTATTAATTGTTAATCAACCTGCTGTAGCAGACTTAACTTGTTCTATTGTGAATAGCTCAGGAAATATCCAAGGTCAAAATGTCACCGATATTGAAATTAACTGTAACTCAGAAGAAATGTTTTCTAATGGGTTTGAATAGGGGGGAATAGGTTTTGCGTAACAGGTAACAGGTTATAGGTGTACGATTTATCGCGCCTTCTAGATTAGCAAGGGCTGTAAATAATTTCGTGTATCTGCCATATTAGTGTGAGAGGTGCTATCATGGTGTTTTCCATGTTGGGACTTGGCCTCTAAATTTTTGCTTTTTCGATCCAGAGCAGAATTAAAATTAATTCGGCTCTGGGTCGAATAAGAATTTCTAATAGTTGTGTACAAATGAGGATGTGATTTCGTATAATAAATTTTTAAATTCAATTAATTCAATATGTTTAAATGGGATACATTAATAATTAATGCCAATATCGCTACTATGGCAGAAGGTTCGCATGCTTATGGCATGATTGAAAATGGTGCAATAGGGATTTTGGATGGTCGTATCGAATGGTTGGGAACTACCAAAGGTATTCAAAACAGCATTGCGACTTTGGCAGAAGAATTAATAGATGCTAAGGGTTTTTTGCTGACTCCAGGTTTGATTGACTGTCACACACACTTGGTTTTTGCAGGTAATCGAGCGGATGAATTTGAGCAAAGACTCAACGGTGTGGCTTATGAAGAAATTGCTCTCAATGGCGGCGGAATATTATCAACGGTTCGGGCAACGCGTGCGGCCAGTTTTGATGAATTGTATGCACAATCATTGCCTCGCTTTAAAGCATTAATCAGTGAAGGTGTTACAACAGTAGAAATTAAATCCGGTTATGGCTTGGATTTTGAATCAGAACTTAAAATGTTACAAGTTGCTAAGAAGCTGGGAGAAGAGTGCCACATTCAAGTCAAAACGACTTTGTTGGCAGCGCATGCTGTACCACCGGAATACAAAGACAATGCCGATAAATATGTAGATGTCATCTGTTCTGAAATTATTCCAAAAATCGCAGATTTAAAAATTGCCGATTGTGTCGATGCCTTTTGTGAGGGCATAGGTTTTAGCTACGAACAAACCAAACGGGTGTTTGATGCTGCTGTTCGCTGGGGTTTACCCGTCAAGTTACATGCCGATCAATTAAGTGACTTAAATGGTGCTTGCTTGGTTGCCGAATATGCGGGTTTATCAGCCGACCATGTCGAGTACACCAATCTAAAAAGTGTCAAAGCCATGGCAAAAGCAGGAACGGTTGCTGTGTTGTTGCCCTATGCTTTTTATATTCTTAAAGAAACCAAGTTGCCACCAATAGACGCTTTTAGAAAACACAATGTTCCCATAGCTGTTTCAACTGATTGCAACCCAGGAACAGCGCCCAGTAGTTCATTGTTGACTACCATGAACAAAGCCTGTGTGGAATTTTCACTTACCCCAGAAGAAGTTTTAGCAGGTGTTACCAGAAATGCAGCGATGGCATTAGGCATTGAAGAGGAAGTTGGCAGTATAGAATTCGGCAAAAAAGCCGATTTGGTGTTATGGAATGTTAAAGAACCAGCCGATTTGTGTTATTGGCAAGGCATGAATCGGGTTTGGCGTATTTTCAAGTGATGTTTACCATGAAGGGCTTGAAGGAAAGATCAAGAGCATTAATCGCACGGCGGCACAGAGACACAGCGAAAAGACGATTTATATTAATTTCAATTGCGTATAGCTAATCAATATACTATAATGTGTATTTAACCAGTATACAAAAATTAAATATGTCAAAATCAGCACCCATAAATATGCGAGTCGAACCCAGCCAACATGCTTTATTGACTAAGGCGGCTGCTGTCTTAAATAAAGACAGAAGTCGTTTTATTTTAGATGTGGCTTGTAAAGAAGCAGAAAATGTATTGTTAGACCAAAGGTTGTTTTTTTGGTCTGAAGAGGATTTTGATACATTTGATAAAGCCCTTTTGGCACCTGACGAAATAAACACCAAATTAAAGAAGTTATTGTCTGAAGAAGATTCTTGGGATAAGTAAGTTTGAATCCAATAGGTGAGCCATCGGTATTAGCTAGCAATGATTCGTTAGAGTCTTTTGACTGTGGAAACGATACCTTAAATGAATGGTTAATAAAAAGAGCACTAAAGAATCAAAAAATTGGCGCAAGTAGGACTTTTGTCATAACAGATAATAGTCAAGTAGTTGGCTATTACGCATTAGCCAGTGGTAGTATAGAACGACTTTCTGCACCAAAAAACCTATCAAGGAATATGCCAGATCCAATTCCAGTAGCAATATTGGCTCGACTGGCTGTAGATACAAATTATCAGGGACAAAATTTAGGCGCAAGGTTACTAAAAAATGCCATGAAACGCACTCTATCCGTCTCATTGAATATTGGCATAAAAGCCATGATGGTACATGCTATTTCAGATTTGGCCAAAGACTTTTATTTAAATTATGGTTTTAAAGAATCACCGAATAATTCGATGTTGTTGTTTATGCCAATAAAGCATATGAGTGAATAAATTTTCAGAACGAAATAAATTTAAAAAAGTACGAAAAGTTTTCTAAGTTAAGTCAATTGATGAAGGACTTGAAAATAGAGACTCTAATGTGAAATAGAGCATGGAGAGAACGTCTACACTACTGTGTAACTCTCCAATTTGTGGTGATAATATTTTTTGTCTTTCGCCGTGCCTCTGTACCGCCGTGCGAGTAAGAAAACTAAAAATCACCCCGTGACTAATAAATTAAGCTCCATTTCATCATAAAACGCACACCAAAAAACCTCTGCGCCCCAGCGCCTCTGCGAGAAAAACACAAGACAAAAAAACCTGTATGTGCCTCATAAAAATGATTAATTGTATTATTTTGTAACTTTTTCAAGGTTGAAGAGTTTTATTGAGTATATCTATATCAATTGGAGTTAAGCATGAAAAAAATAAGTTATGGGATATTAATCCTTTGTACATTGGCATTTAATGTGTGGGCTTTTGGTGAGTTGTCAATTAACAAGCAACTATCTATTCAAAGCAATAAAGCAAAAGAAATATTTATTGATGTCGGTGCTGGCAATCTAAATGTCAGCAGTGGCGACATTGACGATATCATTGTTAATGCCAAAGTGTATTCAAAAAAATACCGCAACATTGATGATCTCAACGATGCCTTTGAGAATAAAATAGTTTTTAGCCTTAAAGAAAAAGGTTCAACTATTGTGTTGAAAGCCCTGAATAAAAAATCTTTCTTCGGCTACAACAATGCTGAAATTTCAATTGACATTGATGTCGTAATTCCTAGAAAAATGAATGTTGAAATAGATGATGGCTCTGGTGATATGTGGATAACAGATATTGGTGGAACGCTTAAAATAGACGATGGTTCTGGTTCAACAAAGATTGATAACATCGGGAACAGTATATTTATTGATGATGGGTCAGGAAACCTAACTAGTGGTTGACCGAAAAATCAAAATTCCCAATTAAATTCTGATTCCAAC
>CAZLZZ010000107.1:0-11842 GCA_964564165.1 uncultured Alcanivoracaceae bacterium
AAATTTATTGCCAACAATCCAGAGGTCCTTTTACACCAAGCCCATTTAATGTGAGTACAGTACAATTAGTTCCATAGTTATCATTGATTTGAGTATTGCCAATTGCAGTTGCTGTTATTGTATAACCTGTCCCTGCAGCTATAGCAATACTATAATTATAATCGGGAGAAACTAAAAACGGCGCACCAACCATGCCTAAACTATCTCCATCAGTTCCCGATCCCTCAATTTCAATTGTATAATTATTAAAGTTAGCATTGTGCTTTTCTTCGGCTGCTGCCAATTGTTGTATAACACCATGCGCTTCACTTCGTTTGGCAACAATCACATTCCTCTGATAAGAAGGAATTGTGTAGGCCGCAATTACACCAATTATCAGAATGACAATTATCAATTCAATAAATGTAAACCCTCTTGTTTTTTTCATAATATATTTACCTGTTACATATTTCATGTTTTTTGTAGAAGCTAACCCTGTTTATAAAAGTATCCTCCGCAAGTATATCACAATTTATAATGACATACTTAATAAACTCAACTAAGAAAAAACCACGATGAATTTATTTATTTCTTAAAAAGGATATGGCGCTATACCTATATAATAAATAATAAAATTCTTGTTGTTTTTGTTGTTTTCATCAACAACTGATCTCAAGTTTATATAATATTTTTTCTCCAATGGTAAGTCAGAAAGGCTTTTTTTATCTGTGCTATTGTCATTGGTATAAAACACATCTCCAAATAAACCCATATCAAATGTACTTTTATAATTTTTACCATTTTCAGTATAATATACCACCTTTGTCACTAAGTCTATTTCATCAATTTCTACATATTTATCGCTATAAATAAAATCTGCACTCACATTTAGTGTGAAGAAGAAACACACTACCATTACACAATATTTAAATCTTTTTTTCATTTTATTTTCTCACATTTTAATCTATTAAAATTCTGTGCCAACTTCTTCTGCGCCATTTTTCCCCTATACCCAAATCTACAGTCACTGTAGATCCAGCAGCTCCACCTATATCAACACCACTACCTGTACCATCAATAGATAGAATTGTTGTATTTCCTCCAGGTGGGGTTAATATATTTAACCCTGTAACCAAATCATCTATATATAGCCCGTCAACACTTCGACCATTAAATATTTTTCCAGAGGTTGGTGTACCTCCTGTCCTTGGATTCATAAACATTAACCAACTATCTCCACCTGGCAAACAGGGGTTTTCCCCATTTGGTATAATTGTCGCAGCAAAAAAGCCATCTGCAAAACCCACTAAGGATGTAACCATTCTTTCGCCTTGCGATGTCATTTTCACCTTCCAACTTTCGGTGGAATCAACAGGGTTATTGGTAAAAGTTCGTATATTACCTACTGTACTTATGGTTTGTTCAACTATCCGAGAATCTGTTAGTGAGTAAGAAGCAGAAATTGAGTTATCACTGTCTAACAATCCGAACATATATTGATCTGTTGTTGCCAGTATTCCTCTGTCACTTAATTCAATATATTTTCCTGTTCCAGCTACAACAATAATATTTTCACCTTCAGCATCAAATAGTCTTGGCGCAGTTGTAAAGGAGCGCGTTATATCTCCAGCATACAACAACTCTGGCTTACTAACAACAGTGCTAGAAAAAATATCCGCCATATCGAACCTGTATAGGTTACCGTGTAAATCACCCGCGTACACATATTCTGACATATAATCTGGTTTTGAAAGGTTTTTTGTTCTAGTAGTCGGGTCAGAATTCAGTAAATAATCAGAAGCAACTGGTGGTCCCATCCCATTGGGTGATGCCAGACTGCCATTATTTGTATCCCATTTATGTAACAATTGTCCTGTTTCCAAATCAACTGCATACATAACAGATTTATGACTACTGCTGTTGTAACCATTGGGCAAAATAGCCACCCACTTTGTTACAAAACCAGCGGAAGGAACTTGAACACGTATAATTATCGCACCTGCATAAGTAAACCCCATATCAGGATCATCATCATCGGTAAACTCCCATAAGACAGTTGGCGTGTTTTTAGGGTCTGTTCCTAAATCAAGTGCATAAAACAATTTGCTACCGTGCCTAGTACCACCAACTGCGAAAGTTCCCCATGCACCGTTTATAAAAGCGTCTTGGATAAAAGGTGAAGAATCCACAAAAGAAGTATGTTTGTATATTGGGTTTGCAAGTTCAGATAAATTATCGAAAGACTTTGAAGGGATGTATGCCCACAATTCATCTCCACCATTTGCGGAATTAATGCCAGCATCAAATGCATGTAACATACCATCGTTTGCCCCCACCAACAATATGTTTTCTCTATCTTTATTGGCATTTTTGAAATCTTGATAACCATTTCCAGAATTGGCAGCTAAATACTCAGCCGTACCTGATAACCAGTTGTCATCAGAAAATGTTGAAGATGGGCCTCGGACAATTATTGCTGGTGAGTGAATAACATCCCCCAATAAGCTTTCTCTGTTCCTAAAATCTCCGCCATTTTTTTGCTCATAAGATCTATCGCCACGAATATATTGAACCACATCATCGGCAGTAAAAGGGTTTCCATCGGCTATTTGCTGTAGTGAATAATTTGTATTTAACAATTGATTTATCTGTAATGTGGAAAAATTTGTCGTTAGAAATGAATCTTGAGATTTGGAAACATAATCATAAGTGAAAATATTTCTTGTTGCGGGAGTTCTTGTTGCAGCAACAGTAGGATTACCAGCCATACTAGAACACGGCCCTCCTGTCAATTTACATGCTGCATCCCAAATCACATTTCCTAGGCTTCCATCGCTATTCAATAGTGATGCTCTAACAAAACCTGACCAGTTTGATGTATCGTACCCTGTCCTAAAGCCCAGGGTTTCATCGGTTAAAATGCTCGAAGAAACACTGCCAGAGCTTGCACGTCCTTTGCGTTTAATAATATTGGATACCACTTCATCAAGTGCCGCTGCCAGTTCTAAAGGGTCTCTGGCACTTAAATATCTGCCCCTGCTATTAACTGATGAATGCCAAACATCATCCACTCTTCCTGTTGCTGTTGTAACAGTGGGCCAATTTATTGTACCATCACGCAGTCGTGGCAAGTCAGTTTCCCTATCCAAGCCCCCCGTTAAACCCAAACCTATATTAAAGTTCACCATGTGTTGCCATGTTGCAGGGTCATTGTTTGGATTCCAAAAAAGCTCAGGTATTTCCCACCAATTTTCATTAGATGCAACTGTCACAATATTGCCATCTCTATCAGTATAGTCCTCAATAAAGGCAGGCACTTGATTGTCAAGATCGGTTCTTAAGTCTCTTCTCCAAAATTCAAAAGCATTATCTGCCAGTGTTTCGGTATCTGCCCCAGCATACATGCTCGAAGGCAATGTAGCAGCTAAATATTGATAAGGAGGTTCGGCTCCAATAGCTGGCAAAGTCTCATTAACATTATCAGCATTTGTATTAATCCCTCTAGCACCGTTCCAAGTTCCATCAGAAATAGCAATGTGGAAATTTTGTTGGCATGACAATTCACCGCCATATTCCACATCATAGTAGGGTCCTGTAACACCTTGCTTTGTAAATAAAGTCCCCGCTCGACGAAATGAGTTTCTCAATGGCGTACCACCGTTGGCGGGAATCGTAAATAACCAACTATAAAAATCCTCCCTATGTGTACCAGAAAAAAGTTTCATATTGGTTCCAGTGCTCATATTCATTGAAAACCTGTTATTATTAATTTGCTGCCAGTCAATTTTAAAATCTGGTCCAAAATTAACAAAAGCATGGCTAACTGCAGCTCTGGCTAATTTACCCCTGGTGTTGTAATAGGTATACCAATTGGCAAAATTGGTTTCATCTGCTGGTAATATTAGATTGAGGGTGTATTGGTTTGCACCGGCTCCTATTCCTACATTATGAACTGCAACCCCAGGTCCATTCCAGCTATGGTAGTAGGCTCTTCCTGGGCCTGGTCGCCCAGCATTAAAGTAAGCAGTTGTTGCTGTTCCTGCATTGTAGTCTGGATAGCTAATCCACATGTATAAATAACCAACATTTAAATCTACTCTGGGTTGTATATCCCCGCTTTCAGCAAAACCATCAAATTTAGCATTGTTAAAGTCAGAGTCTGGAAATGACGAGCCATCTGCACGCACAGGAGGCCTATACTCAATGGCCGGATTATAAAACATTAAGTTATAATCTGCCGATGACAAGCTAGGAGCGTTCCACCAAACATTCGAGTCTGGCATAAACCCCCAACCCATACTACCTGAGTCATCAAATGTAATTGCCAATGCAGGAGGCACAGATTGATTTATAAATAAGGGTTCATGAGTTAGTTTTAACGGTATAGACTGTGATGTACCAGGTATAAAAACCACCGAGGAAACCAAAAAAACCAGTACAGATTTTTTTATATAGTGTATTAATTGCATTACATTACTCCTTAAATTACCTTATTTTAACTGACATTACCGACTCAAACATTGAAAATAAGTTGCCTGTTGTGTCAGTTGATTTTACTATTATTTTATAGATTAAGAGTTGTCCTGGAACAGAACCACCATCGGCTGCACCACCTCCCCCCGACGATCCACCTGAAGCAGTATCGAATTCTACACTTCCTGACCCTACAACTAAAGGATCAACACCCTCTATAATAAAACGGGGTTCATTGGCTAATATACCACCATACTCACTATTAATATTAGCACCAGACAATTCATAGCCTCCTAAAAAATCTCGGCTTGTCCTAAAAGCAATAGCATCAGTTGAATTTGGCTCCATTATGTATTGCCCCCCTGGAGATAAAATCACCGCATTGCTTATTTCATAATAATCAAACAGCCACTTTTCAACACCAACAAGTAAGCTCAAAGCAGCTGCATCTGCCAGTTCACGGTTCTTTAAACCAGCTGCCATTTTTTCTTGCAGTAAAGCAGACTTCATTGAGGTGATGCCAATAACCGAGATAATTAATAGCAATATCATCCCAATTACGAGTGCAACCCCTTTTTGTTTGTTTTTGTTTTTAATAGTTTTCATCATATTTACATCTTCTTAAATTGATTCATTAATAATTGTTTTAATAATTTTTTATAGTTACATGCGCGAAAAATTCTCTTCTAAACATCCTATACGTTTCCAGCCCTGTAATCGCTGATAAAGAAGCTGGAGATTGATAAGCTTCACCACCCAAGCTATATCTGAATGGATCGGTCGTTGATGTACTGCTGTCATAAATGGTATTCAATAACAAATGTATTTCCATAAATGTCACAGACCTCCAACCACATCCAGTAATATTAACAATAGATCCAACCGCTGAAGTTGGCCCGCTAACACAATCGAGTATATCCAGTCCTTCAACCCCAGCTGCATCCAGCACCACTACATCCCCTGAGCGAGTCTTAACACCATACAGCACATCAAAGCGGTCCACACCTTCAATTAAGGCGTTATTTGTGCCATTGACAACATTGAACAAGGTTGGTATGTCTCTGCCATCAACCACATTATTGGCAACATAATAGGTCACCTCTCTAAAATCACTGTCCAAATCAAACAAACGGGCTAACCCTACTCCATCTGCTGAAATTATACCGTCAACATTGGCAGTAGCGCCATTGGCATCGGATGTTGTTAAGTTTATAACTTTTGCTGTTTGACCATCACAACTTGCAACCACTGCATTTGAGCCGAAAGGGATGACTGGTTCTGGGTTTGAATACAAGATATTTGCAACACCTGCGGCTGTTGCCATTGTATTGATTGCTCTTCCAGCACCTGATAAATACCTAAAAGTCAGTACATCGGTTCCTGCCACTCTTTCACCATCAGAAATACCTACATCAGGTATTGTAAATGTGGTTGCAGATCCCAATGAGTCCAATGCAGGAACACATGGATCAGTAGTACATTCATGACCGCGAATAAAATATGTCGTATCTAACAAATAGGGCAATGTTGAGGCAGCTCCAGGTGGTGGTGGCAATTGACTTCCATTTGCTATAATATCGGCACGTGTTGGTAAGCCAGGTGTTACTGACCCAGAGTAAACATCCCAGGGTTTTGAAACAACTTCTTGATTGGTATCTACCGCCTCAATTGTAGAAGCCAAACAGTATTGATACCCAGCTTGTTCTGCATTTTGTTTTATCTGCATTATAGCGAACCGCCCATTTTCTTGCAGTCGTGCTAAGCCATTTTGTGTCCTGTTCATATTTGAAGTGGTTTCAAATACATAAATCAATCCAGAAATGATTATGACACCAATCACTCCAGCAATCATTAATTCAATAATTGAAAAACCTTTTTGTTGATTAAGTTTCATCCTATGCTTCTGATATTGGTATGGATATGATTTCATGGTTTACCCACCAATTCAAAGCTTTGTGCAGAAGTGGCAGAAATTTCATTTGACTCTGACCAATTTATGGTGACCGTGCAAAACCCATTGTAAGGATCAATGGCGCAATTGCCACAGACCATCATTTGAGGAAAACCAGGATCACCTGGTAGTAAAATACCATCTGGATCAACAACCATTATAGGAATTGCCGTTGTTGGTGGTTCTGGGGAAACACAGGCTACCACTCCACTTGAATTGGGTAAAATTTGATTAATCATGTTTGACCATACTTGCACGTCTCTATCACGTAACTGAGTAAAATTACAGGCTGCTGTACTGCAGTCGTTACCGCTAGTCAATGCTGTATAACTATTGTAAGTACCATTGTACAAATCATTCCACAAAGCAATTTGATTGCTTCTCATCATTTCTATCATTGAAGCTGCCAAAAATGTAGCTTGTGATCTCATATAACCATTTTGGTTGTTTTTAACAGAAATCGTCATCACACCTGCCACGCCTAACAAACCAAATGAAAACACCACGACTGCTATCATTGCTTCTATCAAGGTGAAACCTTTGCTTCTATTGTTCATTAATTTCATTAATTTCATTTTAACTCTTATAAATTTCTTGTTGTTACCATGCCTGATGCCGTTACTCTTATTGCAACAGTTTTAGAGGTGTCTGTGTGTGTAACTTCTATAACATTTTGAAAGCTTGCAGCACCTACATTGTTAAATCCCACTACACCTGTATCACCAGTTAAAGTAAGAGAGTTGCTGACGTTTTGTGTTTGCCTTAGCATGACATCATCTGTCGCCGAATAGGTTGGCACTCCTACAGCCCCATCATCAAAAAACACATTCCATCCTTGAGACCAATCATTTCCAGCGTTTGAAAGCACCACAACACTTTTGCCTTCTTTTACTGCTGAAATACGAGCGTAGGTCAAATCAGCTAACAAGCTATTGGCTTCATTGGTCACAGATTGCCTCAATCCAAAGTCACGATAAGAAGGGATTCCGTATGCGAGTAAGATACTTGCAATTAAAAGAACCACCATCAATTCAAGAATTGAAAAACCTTTTTGATTGATATATTTATTCATAAGTTATTATTTGTATTTTTTAACTGGTTGCAATCATACAACAATGCAATATTATAGTAACAGTTTAGTTTGTTTAATTGTTAATTAAGGAAAAACCACAAACGGTTGATTTATTTAGATGAGCGGTCTATTCAATCAATCTGTTTGAGCCTGAGTTCTTTGGGCAAAGCAAAAATCATATTTTCTGATTCTCCATCCAATTCTTGTATGGTGATGTTGTTATTGTTCTCAGATAAAAAACTCAACACATCCTTGACCAATTTTTCCGGAGCAGAGGCCCCAGCTGTGACACCGATAGATTTGACATTATCGAACCATTTTACGTCTATACACTCGGCATCATCAATTAAATAAGCCTTAACCCCTTGCCTTTCAGCCAGTTCGTGCAAACGGTTTGAATTTGAGCTGTTGACACTGCCAACCACCAATACCAAATCACAAACTTGTGCTAAATACTTAACCGCTACTTGTCTATTTTGCGTGGCATAACAAATATCATCGTGTTTCGGGCCTTGGATTTGCGGGTACTTTCGTTTTAATTCTTGTATAATATCAGCGGTATCATCCAATGATAAAGTCGTTTGCGTTACATAGGCCAATTTATGATTTGTTTCAATAGAGAGACTGTTAATGTCGCCTTTAGACTCAACGATATAAACATTTCCGGTGCCCTGCTCTTTGTCCCATTGCCCAATTGTGCCTTCTACTTCAGGATGACCTTGATGTCCTATTAAAATCAAATCGAAGTTGTTTTTACAATAACGAATAACTTCCATGTGAACTTTTGTAACCAGCGGGCATGTCGCATCAAACACTTTAAACCCTCTGCTTTTGGCGACTCTCCTGACTTCTTGTGAAACGCCATGGGCTGAAAATATAACAATATTGTCTCCTGCTGGGATTTCATCTAATTCTTCAACAAAAATCGCTCCTTTTTGTTTTAAATTATTCACCACAAAACGGTTGTGTACTACTTCGTGTTTAACATATATGGGTGCTCCGAACAATTCTATTGCTCGATTAACAATCTCTATTGCGCGATCCACACCTGCGCAAAATCCTCTAGGGTTAGCTAGACTGATTTTCATTCTTGTTCTCTTGTTTTTGCGAAATAAAAGCAGGTCATAATCAATGCATTAAATAGATTCCCGCCTTCGCGGGAATGACGGAGGCTTGGATTCAGGGTGTTAGCGAGACTTATTTTCATCGGTGTCTTTTTCGCCCCAAATCAAATCAAGAATCAAGAAAAACGCACCCAAACTTATTGCCATATCAGCAATGTTAAATGTAGGCCAAAAATGTTGCTCATAATGGATTTCAATAAAATCCACAACATAACCCAAGACCAGTCGGTCGTAGATATTGCCTAAAGCTCCTCCAATCACCAACACCAGTCCAATATTTAAAAACTTGGCGCTAAACTTGCTGTTTTTCAGCCAAAACAACAACCAAACCACAATGGCGATAGCCACAATACTGATACCCCAACGCTGCCAACCTGATTGATCAGCCAAAAGACTGAATGCCATGCCTTCATTGTGCATCAGAGTCCAATTTAAATATTCATTGACGACAACTGCTTCATAAATCTTTAATGATTCTGTGGCAATGACTTTAGTCCACTGGTCTAACAAAAAGACAACGGCACTAACTGGCAACAACCACAGACCTGATTTTGAAGCTGATTTAAATTTAAGCATAAGTTCTGAACTCACCTTGGCCTTCTATATTATCAATACAACGACCGCATAATTCAGGATGCTTGCTATGTGTTCCTACACTTTCGCGCTTGTGCCAGCAACGTACGCACTTTTGACCCGATGCAACTTTTGCTACTATAAATACTGAACCCTCTTCCAATTGACATTCCTGAGCATTATCTGGTTTTTCAGATACGGGCAAAATTTGTGCTCCAGAGGTAATTAACACGAATCTTAATTCTTCATTAATAGATTTAAGTCTTATATAACTTTCATTCTCTACGTAAATATCAACACTGGCATCCAAGGATGAACCTATATCGCCATTAATACGCAATTGTTCTAGTAATTTAGTATTGGCATTGCGAATATCACGCAACAACTCCCAATTATCATCACTCCATTCATTGTTATCGACAACTTGAGGAATGTCATACCATTGTTCAAATAAGATATTGTCTTCATTGCCAAGCAATTTCCAAATCTCATCCGCAGTATAGGTCATGATTGGAGTCATCCAGCGAACCAATGATTGTAAGATATGGTACATGGCTGTTTGTGCTGATCTGCGTGCATTTGAATCGGTTTTTGCCGTATATAATCTATCCTTTAATACATCTAAGTAGAATGCTCCCATATCTTGCGAACAGAATGAACTTGTTTTTTGATAAATATTGTGAAATTGATAGTTGTTATAATCATCTAGAATTTCCGCTTGCAACTGCCCTGCTTTGCGTATCGCCCATTGATCAAGCAATGCACAATCTTCTACATCTAACAATTGAGTCTTTGCATCAAATTCATTTAAATTACCCATAAAGAAACGTGCTGTATTGCGTATGCGCCTATAACCATCTGAAACACGTTTCATAATTTCATCAGAAATAGTAATTTCTTTAGAATAATCAGCCGATGCAACCCACAAACGTAAAATATCTGCACCATAGGTGTCAATAATTTGTTTGAGCGAAACGAAATTACCCAATGATTTAGACATTTTCTTACCATCTTTGCCCACCACATAGCCATGGGTTAAGACTTGTTTATAGGGTGCTTGATTGTTTATTGCCACACCGGTTAACAGCGATGAATGAAACCAACCCCGGTGTTGATCTGATCCTTCTAAATACAAATCAGCGGGTTGTGACAAATAATTACGTGCAGCTAATACTGCAAAATGACTTACTCCTGAATCAAACCACACATCTAATACATCGGTAGTTTTGTCATAATTATCAGCGTCAGCAATTAAATCACCCGCATCTGTATCAAACCAGGCATCGATGCCTGACTCTTCGACTAACAAAGCCACTTTTTCCATGGTTGCGAGCGTATCTGGGTGTAATTCACCCGTTTCTTTGTGGGTAAACAAGGTGATTGGCACACCCCAAGTCCTCTGTCTTGATATACACCACTCAGGTCTGTTTTCAATCATTGAATAAATGCGGCTTTCACCCCACTCAGGTATCCATTTTACATGGCGAATTTCTGCCAATGCTTTTTTACGCAAGCCTTGTTTATCCATACTGATAAACCACTGCGGAGTGGTTCTATAAACTGTTGGTGATTTGTGTCGCCAACAATGGGGATAGGAATGATT
The DNA here is from genome assembly GCA_964564165.1 of uncultured Alcanivoracaceae bacterium. Classification (GTDB taxonomy): domain Bacteria; phylum Pseudomonadota; class Gammaproteobacteria; order Xanthomonadales; family Marinicellaceae; genus NORP309. The sequence continues at coordinate 10,776 of CAZLZZ010000107.1, forward strand.
GATGTCTTCATAATTTAACAAAACATTATTTTCTTCCAACAGTTCGACAATGGTTTTATTGGCTTTCCAAATATACTGACCACCAAATATCGGTGTACTTTCTAAAAATACACCATTGCCGCCCAGAGGGTTGTATATTTCAATATCGTATTGTTTACATACCTTAAAATCTTCTACGCCATGTCCACCAGCAGTATGCACAGCACCAGTACCAGCCTCAACCGTCACATGTTCGCCTAGGATAACTGGCACTTGTCTGTCTTCATAAAAAGGATGCTGCAACTGTAAGCCTTCAAGCTTTTCACCAATAACAGTTGCTAACACTTCTGGAACGAAATCATATTTTGCAGAAACATCATTAACCAACTCTGCAGCAATGACTAAAGCATAATCTTTGTGGCCTTTAACCAATGAATATCCCAGTTCAGCATTGAGTGACACGGCCATAGAAGCAGGTAACGTCCATGGTGTTGTTGTCCAAATTGGAATCGCAACTTTTTGATCTAAATTATCAACACCAAAAGCCACTGCCAATTTATCCTGATCAACCACAGCATAAGCCACATCAATCGCTGGAGACATTTTATCTTGGTATTCGATTTCTGCCTCAGCCAATGCAGATCCACAATCAAAACACCAGTTAACGGGTTTAACCCCTTTTTCTACATGACCATTCTCAACAATTTTACCTAATGCACGAATCATATCGGCTTCGTATTTAAAATCTTTGGTTAAATACGGGTTATCCCATTCACCAATAACACCAAGGCGTTTAAATTCTGTTTTTTGAATTTCAACTTGTCTACCCGCATACTCTCTACACTTTTGACGAAAGGTTTTGGCATCAATCTTCTGCCCTACTTTGCCGTGTTTCTTTTCTACTTGAATTTCAATCGGCAAACCATGACAATCCCAACCAGGAACATACGGTGCAGAAAATCCTGACATCATTTTAGATTTAACAATAATGTCCTTTAAAATTTTATTAAGTGCATGCCCAGTATGCAATGAGCCATTGGCATAGGGAGGACCATCATGCAAAATAAATTGTGGTTTGCCCGCATTGG
>CAZLZZ010000108.1:0-8664 GCA_964564165.1 uncultured Alcanivoracaceae bacterium
CAGCATTGGCAAAATGAGCCGCAATTTGTGCTCCCATTACTCCTGCGCCCAGTACAGCCGCTTTTTTTACATTGAATTTATTGTTCATGTTGTTTCTCTTTGTTTTTATTGTATATGTAATTGGTTCCAAAGTGGTTGGTGAGTTGGATTTCCAATATGCTTTGATACGCATCTCTAAGTTGTTCAGACTGCTCTATGCTCACTATCCCTGCAGCTAAACAGCGATTGATTAGGGTTTCATAATTGCCAGTTGTAACCGGTGTTCCTGTTACGTTGGTTACGGCAATTTCAGCTGATTCTGCGGCTTGTAACTTTTGCTTGGCTTGATGAATTTTTCTTAAAAATGGAGAGTAGTTATCATCGCCATTGCTGCTAAGTTGCTCCATTTCGCAGATTTTTTCAATGTTATCACTTAATGGTTTGTAGGCAGTGATTTTATGGAAAGGTCTGCCCAGTGGAAAAATCAGTAATTTAATAATTATAGCAGGAATCCTATTGAACGCTAAATTAATGGTGTTTTTTAAAGAATTTTGTGTGGAGTACAGTGTGTTTTTTAATGTGATTTTAGTTAACTCTTTATTCTCTTTGTTCTGTTCGTTTGTTGATTTTGATAAATAGTTTTGGTGCAAAGCAATAGAAGTGACCATGTGTTGAATACATTCGCCTAAGTGGCTGGCAAAACTGGTGTTTATCCTTAACTTAAAGGTCCAGTTGATTAAAGTAATATCTGCTAGGAAGGCAAAACTACTGCTCATTCTTTTTATCATGGTTTGGTATTTGTTTTTAGGGAATATCAAGCGAACTATAAATGATGCCCTTAATGTATATGCCCAGATTTTAATTAAATTGTGCAAGATGTAGCCAATGTGTTGAAAAATAATGCGATCAAACTTTGCCAAATCAAATTCCGTTGGCTTCATTAGTAATTCAACTTCCTTATAATAGTAGGGGTGACAAGCCAGAGCCGCTTTTTTTATCAAGGGCAATTGGTTGATTTCATGATTCATTCCATCCAGCTCTGTGGCTAGGTGAGCCACTTTATAAAATGACCCAACTTTACTTTCAGTTTTAATATTGTGTGCATTGGAGCCCAGTATGCCTCTTAGGTGACCGAGATGCTCCATAGTTTGGTTTATGTGTGTTTCTTTGTTTAATATTGCGGTAAATTTCAACATTTGAGGTTGTAAGTTGTCTTTTAGAGTTAGCTCGTTCATCAGTTGCAGTTTTAGGCTTTGCCCAAATTGCTCATTGAGCTTGGCAAGTACAACTTTAAAACTCAGTAATTGTCTGCCATTCTGTTTCTGTAAATGTGCAAAATACCAAGCGGTCAAAGTAGCGGTGTTATTGGTAGGGATGGAAACCGCAAGTGGCCAAATACTGCTAGCTATATATTGATTTTTATACAGGTATTCTAAGCCCTTACCAATGCCTTTTTTTTCATTGATGATGCTATCAAAAGGAATGAAAATATTGTTGCCAGTACAGGCGTAATAGTGCAAATAATTATCGTAGGCTTTCAAGCCTTTATTGTAGGACAAGCCTTTTATTTCATTGGAAATTATGCAAATTGCTGTTCCCATATGTGTCGTTGTTCCATACAAGTTGTTAAAATCTTTTAAATTAACATTAAGATAAAAACAATTGGATGCTGAAGTGCCCAATAATATGACATCTTGAAATGATATTCTTACGCCTAAAACTGTTTTGTTGTTTATGATTTCTTTCTCGATCCTTCCCTCAATCGAAGACTTTTGACTCTCCAAAGTTTCATACAAAGAAGTGGGTTTTAAAAAAGGAATCATTTTACCCTTTGTGATCAAAGGTAAATATTTTTCTTTTTGCTTAGCATTGGCAAAATGGTGGATAAAACTGGTCAATGAATCAAGGTTTAAAATCCCTATTATTGATGCCAAAACGGGGCTTGTTTTGCTGATGTTTTTCAGTGTGTTTGAAGCTTGGGTAGGAGTAAGGCCAGGACCTCCTAAGTTGCTTTTAATGATTAAGGATGTTGCACCAATTTTAGACAGTTTGTTAATGCTAGTAACATGGGATGTGTTGCTAGATTCTTTTAGTAATTCATGAATTTTAGTATCAATTTTAGTATCAATTTTAGTGTTGATGTTTGTGTTTATTGTTGATTTTTTGGTGTCTGATTTTCCTAAAAAGCGCGGTTTTCCTCTAAATATGGCTGTTTCAAAATCACTGGCAAACCAACCGTCATCTATTCTTCGAAAGGATTCCCATCGGTTTGCGGTTTGAATGAAATATTTTGATAAATGTTTTGAGAATAGTTGGATACGAAAGCGTTTAACATTGAGAATAACCAATGCGATTATTGAAAATATCAGTATAATATAAAACTCAGGGTGTTTAGCACCGTTGTAAACAATAGCAAATATTTGCAAACCAAGGATGATTAGGCTAAAAATCATCAATTTTATTTGGTAAAAACCGGCAACTAAAGATGCTATGAGTAACGCTAATATTAACCAAATCATCGAAAATCTATACCCTTAAGGTTTTTTTGAAAATGAAGAAAGTGAAAAAGCAACTAATTCTGTGCAGCAGATATTAAAGTACTCGGTATCGGATAAGTCATTGGTTCTACTAGAGGCTCCAAAATCAGCCATTACATACACCAATGAACCCATGATGAAGTGGAACCTCCAAAAAACAACTTGTTCAGTTAAATGAGGGCATGCCCTTTGTATTGCTGAAGCAAATCTTTTGATTGATTCTGAATACCTTTTGCTTAATAAACTGTGTAGATATTCACTTTTTTCAGCATAGGCTCTAGCAAGAACTTTCATAAAGCGACTCCCTCCTTGGTGTTTATCATTGCTCATAGTTAGGGCTGGAGCGATGAAGGCTTCTAAAACTTGTTTTAAATTACAAGGTTGGGAAGATCCTGATTCTAGTTTGTCTAGTAAATTAATTCGCAATTGAAATAAATTATCCAGCCGTCTTTCTAACATCATTTCGATGAGTTTTTCTTTGTTTCCGAAATGATAATTAACAGCTGCTAAATTGGTTTTTGCTTGCTGGCTGATGGTTCTAAGTGACATGCTAGAAAAGCCAATTTCTGAAATAATTTTTTCAGTGGTATTTAATATTCTTTCTTTGGTTGATAATACTGACATAAAAAATGTGTTTAATAAAATGATATACAGCATTTTAAGTGAATATCGAGACGAATACAAATTCATACGGTTGTTTGATTAAAATTAATCAAGCTGCAATGACAAGACTGACAAAGATTGAAACTTTAGGGCACTAAATTAATGATTTGTATCTATAATAGCTGTATAATCGCTGCTTTTGGTGTTTATCTCAACATAATTGGCTTTATTTTTAGATTTATAATTTTCAAATTTGAAATAGTGAGTTAAAATGTTAGATTAATAAATTTATGTAACTTTAAGTAATTAAAGAATTTTCTTAAAGAATTTTCTTAAAAACAGGAGTAAAAATTATAATGGCAGTTGAACAAACTTTATCAATCATAAAACCTGATGCAGTAGCTAAAAATGTTATAGGTCAAATTTATCAAAGATTCGAAGATGCAGGTCTTAAAATCATTGCAGCTAAGATGAAACATTTAAGTCAAAAAGAAGCCCAAGGTTTTTACGCTGTCCATAAAGACCGTCCTTTTTTTGCTGATCTCGTTACATTCATGACATCGGGTCCTGTTATGATACAAGCGCTTCAAGGTGAAAATGCCATATCAATACATCGAGATTTAATGGGTGCAACCAATCCAGCAGATGCCCAAGCGGGTACTATTCGTGCTGATTTTGCAGAAAGTATTGATGCCAATGCGGTTCATGGATCAGATGCTGCTGAAACTGCGGCTGTAGAAATTGCTTACTTTTTTGCTTCTACTGAAGTGAACCCTAGATAGTATAAGCTAGATAATAAAAACACGTAAAGAGAATATACAAAGTTGTTAGATGAAAAAATAAATCTTTTCGGTTTAGACCGAGCTGCACTGGAAGAATTGTTTGCCAAGATTGGTGAGCAAAAATACCGTGCAGCTCAATTCATGAAAGGTTTGTACCATCAATACGAATCAGACTTTGATAACTATACCACTTTTAGCAAAGTATTAAGATCTAAAATGCAGGAGTTTTCTACTCTTGAAGTGCCTAAAATTGTTAGTGAAAAGAAGTCAAAAGACGGCACCATAAAGTGGCTTTTACAGATGCGTGAAGGCAACGCCATCGAAACGGTTTATATCCCTGAGAAAAAACGCGGTACTTTGTGTATCTCATCACAAATTGGTTGCTCTCTAAATTGTTCTTTCTGTGCAACAGGTGCCCAAGGGTTTAATCGACATTTGACTACAGCAGAAATTATTGGTCAAGTTTGGGTTGCAGCTCAGGAACTTGGACAATCAAGTAAAAATAGAAGAATCACCAATGTTGTGTTGATGGGCATGGGAGAGCCGCTTGCTAATTATAAAAGGGTATTGCCAGCACTAAAAATCATGCTGGATGATTTTGGTTTTGGTCTAGCCAGTAGAAGAGTGACTGTAAGTACATCAGGGATGGTTCCGATGATTTATCAGCTCAAGCAAGACATTGACGTTTCTTTGGCTGTTTCACTGCATTCTCCTTATGATTTGTTGAGGAATACTTTAGTCCCTCTAAATAAAAAATACAACATAGAAACTTTGTTAACAGCTTGTATAGATTATGTCAAAGATAAGAAAAAAGCCAAAATCACTTTCGAGTACACTTTAATCAAAGACATCAATGATAAACCAGAACAAGCCAGAGCTTTGGTTAAGATTTTAGCAAAAGTACCGTGCAAAATCAATCTGATTCCTTTTAACCCTTTTGCTGGCAATAGTTATGAGAGGTCTTTGCCAGAGTCTATTGAAAGGTTTCAAAATATTTGTGAAAAAAGCAGGATAGTTACAACAGTCAGAAAAACCCGTGGAGATGATATTGATGCGGCATGTGGTCAATTAGCTGGAGAGTTTATCGATAGAACTCGCCGTTCAAATACAATTAAAATGAAGGTGTCTTAACGTATGAATTTTAAATTATTATTGGTTTTATTAACTTTTCTATTGTGGTTGTCTTCTTGTGCACAAACGGGTTCTACTAAGGCTAAGTCAGACACCAATAGAACAGAAAGCACTCCACAGGTAAAAAAGGGCTCTCCTGAAATGGTCAATGTTGAATTGGGTGTGGGTTATTTAAAAAGAGGCAACCAAGGTGATTTGGATGTTGCTTTAGAGAAGTTTAAAAAGGCAATAAGTTTTAATCAGAAATTTGCACTGGCTCATTCAATGCTAGCAAATGTATACGATAAAAAAGGGTTATTTAAAAGTGCAACAAAACACTATAAATTGTCCATGAAATACAACAACAATAATCCCGATATCATTAATAACTACGCCAATTTCTTGTGTCAACGTGGCTCCTATGATCAGGCCATTGAAAAATATTTAAATGTAGTGAACAACCCACAATACAAAACACCGGCTTCGGCTTATGAGAACGCAGGTGTCTGCTCAGTCCGTGATAACAAAATAGACAAAGCTGAAGGTTTTTTTAGAAGCGCCTTGAAATTAAATAAAAAGCAACCCAACTCTCTTTATCAGATGATGCAAATAAACTTAAATAAAAAACAATACTTTAAAGCATTGGCATATTTACAAAGACTGGAACAAGTGGTTCAGCCATCTTCTGAAATGTTGGCAGCCGGTTATCAAATCGAAAAAGGCCTAAACCGCGATGACCTTGCTAAAAAATATTTGACACAATTAAGAAAGAACTTCCCCGGTTCTACATCCTTGAAAACAATAAATGAGTAAATAATAATGAAACCCGAAAATACTAAAAACTCAAACAATAAAAATAGCTTCAACGAGTTAAGGGATATTCGAAAAGACAAAGGATTATCAATTAAAGACATCGCGAGTCAATTAAAACTGCCCATTGATGTCATTAAAAAGATAGAACAAAATGACTTAAACAGTCTTGGTGCTTATACCTATGTAAGAGGCTATATCATTCATTATACTAACTTATTGGGCATTAACCCCGATAAATATATTGCCCTTATACCACAATCAGAAATAGAAGTTCCCTTAGTTAATACCGCGGCCGGTACCAGTACAGGAATAAAATTTAAAAGGCAATCAAAAAATATGGCCAGTTATGCACTGGGAACATTTATTGTGATAGCCGTTAGTTTTAGTGGTTGGTATTTACTCAATAATTATACCCAGTTGGCAAAAAACAGAAATATTGAAATGGTTGATAATAACCAGTTAGAAATTGTCCCACAACAGAGTTTTACTTTAGACAACGAATCTATTAAACCTGATGCTGATGAAAAAAACACAGAAGAGTCATACCATTATTCATCTCTGATTCCGGATATTCAAAATCCACCAGAAGATGAAAACAAGAGCATTGAAATACCCGAACAAAATACGCCATTAGAAACGTCGGAAGAAAACCTGATACAAGAAAACAACACCTTTGATTCTACTTATCATATAACAGTTACAGCAGGTAAAACCAGTTGGGTAAAAGTGGAGCATTTAAATGGTGGAAAAAAGCTCCACAATGATTTGTTAAAGCCAGGGGAGATAACGTTTGAATCAATTGAACCTGTTCATTTCAGAATTGGTAACTCAGAAAATGTAAAAATCACTATCAATGGTGAAAACATAGACTTGTCTGAATACTCTAGGAAAAATATTGCAGATTTTAATTGGCCGCTTGATAGCTAATGCCCCGTCAATTTAAGGAAAATAATGGAGAATTTTAACAAAATCAAGTTCTCTCTTGCTACGGCTCCTATTCTCGGACAAGTTCCTAGAAATTAAAATTATCATTTATAATCCAATTTATGTATGAAAATGGGTGAATTATTTTTAAAATACTCAATAATTAGTAACAGGAATTATTTTGAGTAATAAAACATCTAAACAGCCAACAAAAAGACTCAGGGGAATGTACGATACATTGCCTTCTGAAACATGGATTTGGCAAAGGGTTGAGTCAATAGCACAACAGGTTTTTCAATCGTATTATTTCCAAGAAATTCGTTTCCCCTTATTAGAAGAAACAGCATTGTTTCATTCAGCAATTGGTGAAGCCACTGATGTTGTCGATAAAGAAATGTTCAGCTTCCAAAGCCGCTCTGGCAAGAAGATCAGCCTCAGACCCGAAGGTACGGCAGGATGTGTTCGTGCGATTATTCAAAATGATTTATGTAACCGGGGTAGCCAACAAAAATTATGGTATCAGGGCCCCATGTTTCGCTATGAACGTCCACAAAAAGGCAGAAATCGCCAATTTACTCAATTGGGAGCAGAAATTTTTAATGTGCCAAGCGCACAAGCCGATGCTGAACTGATCTTGATGACTGCAAGGCTTTGGAAAAAGATTGGTTTGCCCAATATTCGGCTTGAAATTAATTCTTTGGGGACTTTAGAAACAAGAAAAGAATACCGTGAAGTCTTGATTAAATATTTCAAACAACATTTAGATGTTTTGGATGAAGATGCTTTAAAACGCTTGGAAAGCAATCCGTTAAGAATCTTGGACAGCAAAAATCCAAAAATGAGTCCTATAATAGAAACTGCTCCTGTGCTATCAGATTATTTAGATGAAGAATCTCAATTGCACTTTGATGAATTAAAAAATATTTTAGATGTATGTGGTGTTGACTACAGGCTCAATCCCAAATTAGTCCGTGGATTGGATTATTATTCTAAAACCGTATTTGAGTGGATTACCGATGATTTGGGCGCACAAGGCACAATTTGTGGCGGTGGAAGATACGATGCTCTGGTCGAGTTACAGGGTGGAAAACCAACACCAGCTGTTGGGTTTGCAATGGGGATTGATCGCATTGTTGAATTAATTAAGGATTTAGATCTGTGGCAAGAAAATTCATCAATTGATGCTTGCTTAATTGTGGATAAAGAAATAAACATAAGTATTATCAATCAGTTATCAGAAAAAATTAGAAATACTTTGCCTTCTTTGAATTTATGGGTGAATCAAAATCCCGCCAGTTTTAAAGCTCAATTCAAAAAAGCCGATAAATTGTCGGCACAATTCGCTATAATCATAGGTTCGGACGAACTAAGTAACAATAGGTTTACTCTAAAATCTTTGCAAGACAAAGATTTTGGGCAAAAACAAGGTTCATTTAAACAATTGATCGAATGGTTGCAACATTTTAAATAGGGGACAATGATGGAAGTAGAATTAAAACAAAGATTGGTCGGCGCATCTGTTATCATTGCATTGGCAATAATCTTTATCCCAATGATTTTTGATGACACAAAAGTTAGCCAAAATCAATCCATAACCATTGACATACCAGAAGAGCCCAATAATTTGAAGCACAAAGTGTTGAGTATTGATATTGATCAAAACCCTGTTAAAAATGGTTCTAAAAACACCAGTAACATTAGTAATATGGATATTGGTATCGCGACAGATAAAACCATCCCGCCAATTGTTATAGATAAACCTGTGGTAAAAAAACAAGAAACCATCATTGATATGGTTGATAATTCAGGAAACAACAATAACAATAAACCACCACAAGTTGCTGAGAAGCCAATACCAAAAACCGCAAAAGAAGTCATTGTACCAAAAGTAATAAAGGACAATAAACCGCATGTTG
>CAZLZZ010000108.1:8717-11799 GCA_964564165.1 uncultured Alcanivoracaceae bacterium
GGGCTTTTTCTCAACAAAAAAACGCCCAGCAATTGAAAGCAAAAATCATCAATGCGGGGTACAGTGCTATCGTTGAACACGATATTGATAACAGTGTTTATAAAGTCCATTCTGAATTTTTAAGCAGTAAAAAATCAGCAACAATCTTAAGTTCAAAAATTCAAAAACTAAAACTGAATATTGGAAAACCCGTTATAGAAACCCTAACCGATGAACAGGTAAAAAACTCGGAATTACTATTGGATACGGGGTGGATTATTCAAATAGGTATTTTCTCAAGTAAACAAAACTCCATAAAATTGCGTGATAAAATTAGAAAAAAAGGATTTGTTGCCTTCGTTGATGAAATAAAAAACAACAAGAAACAAAATTTATACCGAGTTAGAGTAGGCCCTTTTGCGACGCATGAAGAGGCAGATTTTACTAAAACCAAGATCAAGAAAAAAATGAATCTAAAAGGGTTGTTAAAGCCCCATGAAAAGCAGAAGGTAGTAAGTTAATGAATTGGCTAGACTTTGTCTTTATAGGGATTTTGAGCCTGTCGGTCATTATAAGCTTATTTAGGGGCTTGGTTCGTGAGGTCATGTCTTTGTTGATTTGGGCGGGTTCTTTCTGGGTGGCCTATCAGTTTGTTGACGTGGGTGCTGATGTTTTGAGCAATTATGTGGATCTGCCGTCTGCTAGACATTTAATTGCTTTCATTGTTTTGTTTTTTGCCGCATTAACCATTGGGGGTATGATTAATTTTGTTGTTGGTAAACTGATCAAGAAAACAGGGTTAAGCGGAACTGATAAGTTTTTAGGCATTTTCTTTGGATTTTTAAGAGGCTTGGTGGTTATCGTAGTAATTACTTTTTTTGTTAATGCAACGCCCTTATCTGAAGACCCTTGGTGGCAAAAATCACAACTAGCGCCACATTTTGTCAAAGTTTCAGAATGGGTAAGAAACAATATGCCAAAAGAGTTATCCAGCTATTTTTCCAATGTTGAGCAAAACAAAGAACAAGAAATGCAAAATTTACTCAAAGTAATTGCAGAGAAAACCGCTGAACTACAAAAAACACCACCCTTAAAACCCAACAACAAAGAAACAGGAGATCAATAAATGTGTGGAGTTATTGGAGTCGTTAGTCAATCCGAAGTTGCTTCAACTATATATGAATGTTTAACGGTTCTGCAACACAGAGGGCAAGATGCCGCAGGTATTGCAACCTGTAACAATCGAGAGATTGCTTTAGTCAAAGATAACGGGTTGGTGCGAGATATTTTTAATTCAGATAACGTCAAGAACCTGAAAGGAAACATGGGGATTGGCCATACCCGATATCCGACAGCAGGGGGTGATAACAAGCTTGAATCACAACCTTTTTACGTTAACTCTCCTTATGGAATCGTGCTTGCACACAATGGAAACTTAGTCAATACCGCACAATTGCGCAAAGAACTGTTTGAAGAAGACCGAAGACACATCAATACTCAATCCGATTCTGAAGTATTGCTCAATGTGTTTGCACACGAGTTACAAAAAAGCAATGAATTATCACTGACCCCATCGATGGTTTTTGATGCCATTACTGCGCTAAACAAGCGTTGTGTTGGAGGTTATGCGGTGGTTGCAATGATTCCTGGCAAAGGCATCATTGGGTTTCGGGACCCTCATGGTATTCGTCCATTAGTTATTGGTAAGAAACTTATCAATCAGCAGTATGAATACATGCTAGCATCAGAAAGTGTCGCATTGGATATTCATGGTTATGAATTAATCAATGATGTACTGCCTGGTGAAGCAGTAATGATTAGCAAAGATGGCAAACTGCATCGTCAGCAATGTTCTGATGTAAACCATCACACACCCTGTATTTTTGAATTTGTATATTTCTCAAGAGAAGATTCAATCATAGATGATATTTCTGTTCACAAAGCCCGCTTACGAATGGGTGAAAGATTGGCAATGCGTATTTTAGATGAAATACCAAATCATGATATTGATGTGGTGATTCCTATTCCTGATACTGCACGTTCAAGCGCGATACCTTTGGCTTATAAATTGGGTGTAAAATTCAGAGAAGGTTTTGTAAAAAATCGCTATATTGGACGCACATTTATCATGCCAGGACAAGAAGAACGGGTTAAATCTGTTCGCCGCAAATTAAATGCCATTGATTTAGAGTTCAGAGGGAAAACGGTATTGTTGGTTGATGATTCTATTGTGCGTGGCACCACATCGACTCAAATCATTCAAATGGCAAGAGAGGCAGGTGCTAAAAAAGTCTATTTTGCCTCAGCTGCGCCACCAGTAAGATACCCTAATGTGTATGGCATAGATATGCCCGCAGCCAAAGAACTGGTTGCCCATGATAGGACTGTAGCAGAAATATCTGAAATACTAGGAGCCGATAAAGTGTTTTACCAAACCCTGCCTGATTTAATCACTGCATGTTCTGGTGGTAAAAGAGGCATCACACAGTTTGATACTTCCTGTTTTTCTAATGAGTATGTGACGGCGTTAGATGAAAATTATTTCAAAGATTTGGAGTTATTGAGAAGTGACCAAGCCAAACAATCAGCCTGAATATGATATTATCATCGTAGGTGGTGGTATGGTTGGGATGGCAGCAGCTTTGGCTCTATCCAAGCTTGGTTTGAAAATATGTCTGCTTGAACACATACACATACAAGTTCAATCCACAGATGATTCACACCCCAGTTATGATGACCGAACATTGGTGGTGAATAGGGCATCTATTCAATTTTGGAAAAACTTGGGTATTTGGCAAACCCTATTAGACGTTATTACCCCTATAGATAAAGTGCATGTTTCAAATAAAGGCCATTTTGGTTCAGTTACATTCGATAAAAGCACCTTTAATGTAGAGGCACTGGCTTATGTGGTTGAAGCCAAGAAACTGGGTTTTTCTTTAAAAGAAAAAATATCAAGCATTGAAAATATTACAGTAGTGTGTCCAGCACAAGTGATTGATATTGAAGAGATAAACAATCAAGTTGAGATTGTTTATTTAACCAATAATGTCAAACAAAAAACAACAGGTCAATTAATGCTGGCAGCTGATGGCGTACAATC
>CAZLZZ010000109.1:0-11712 GCA_964564165.1 uncultured Alcanivoracaceae bacterium
GGTAAGCCCTTGATGTGCTAAATATTAGACAGGACTTATTAATTGCAGTACTAGTGCTTTGGCGAGAATGAGGCTCAAGTCTTGACGCATTGAGCGTGAGACTTTAGACCATTTGTTTTTATTTTGCTGGTAATCCGTGTCAATTGTGTTCTGAATAACTGGCAATAGGGATTGTTTTTTTTGGTTGTCAATTTGTTTGCCTGTTATTAAATACAATAATACGGCACCCAAAGAGTAAATATCACTGCGAATGTTTAAAGCGTTTCCTTTTCTTTGTTCGGGGCTGGCATAGGATGGTGTCAAAGCGGCATTAACGGTTTGTTGGCGTTCGGCTGTTTCGTCTTCCATTAAGCGTGCTACTCCAAAGTCTATCAAAATGGGCTCACCTGCTTTATCAACCATGATATTACTGGGTTTTATGTCGCGGTGAATAACCAGATTATCATGAGCAAATTCAACAGCATCAATTGTTTTTATTGCCAGTTTGATACATTGTTTGACATTTAAATTCTGTTCTTCACAATAGTTAGCGATGGTTTTTCCATTAACAAATTCGGTGGCTATATAATAGCCGTTTTCGTATTCCCCCCAATCCACTAAAGAGGCAATATTTGGATGTTGTAGCGATGCCAGTATTTTGGCCTCGGAGGTAATCGCAAGGGTCTTTGTTGCATCTGGCTTGCTGCCATGTGCGACCTTGACGGCAACAAATTGGTCAATGTCTTCGCGTTTCCCTAAAAATACCATGCCCATTCCACCAAAACCAAGAATGCTTTTTATTTTAAATTTGCCTATATACTCAGGCATTTGCATGGCATTGATGTCGGGGGTTTGCCTTAGATGTTTAGTTGCACCACTTAATCCCAGTTGTGATGGGTCCGATGCAAACATTTCTGCAAGTTCTTGGGCTTTTTGTGCTGAAAATACCCGCACTTCATCCAAAAACTGTTGTTTTTGGCTTGTAGTTAATTCTATTCCTAGATTAAATAGTTCTGAGATGTTTTTTTTATGCAAATCTTTCATACTTTTCTCTTTTTAAGGTACAATGCAATAATGCAATAGAACACAAGTATATTCTAAGTTACAAAAATATGACAGGGCAAATCACTCAAGACCTAGAAAGCTGGCTAAATGGCAATGAGCAAGCGGGTATCCGCATTTTTCAAAACACATACAGTCGTTTAGTATCTATTGCCGGGGTACAACGAAATAATATCGGAGAAATTACCTTAACTCCAAATGAGGTGGTGCATGAAGCATATATGCGATTATTAAAAGCTGTGGAAAACTCCAAACCACAAAACTCTTTACAGTTTTATCGTTTATCATCACGGGTTTTTCGATTAACCTGTATCGATTATTTAAGAAAAAAACTGACAAAAAAACGAGATGCACAGGCAGCTAACTTGGAACTGGAAACATATACCAAGGACAATTTGAACATATTACAAATATTTATTGTACTAGATGAACTGGAAATTAAACACCCAAGGCAAGCAATGGCATTTGAGTTACATAAAATAATAGGTTTCAATTTGGCTGAAACGGCAGAAATCACCAGCAGTTCTAAAGCAACCGTTTCAAGAGATGTTAATTTTGCTCGCCATTGGCTCGCTTCGAAAATAGATTCTTAGAGCACACAACTTATAATCAAAGTACAATCAAAGATCTTGTCCGAGGTTACCTATGACCCAAGACAGTTATCATGTTTTTCATAAAGCCCTTGAAAAACAATTTAATGTTCATATATTGTTTCTATCAATCGCCGATAGGGATTGATAAATAAGGATTGATAATGGTTTTAATCAACCACCTTTAATCAGCCAACGCTCAATAATGAGGTTGGACAAATACAATATTGCTTAACTTAGGAGAATATTATGAACTTAGATTTAACCCCTCTTTTTAGAACATCTGTTGGATTCGACCGCATGGCTCAAATGATGAACCAAGCGCACAGAATTGACCAACAAAATGCATCTTACCCTCCCTATAACATAGAGACTTTAGATGAAAACCAGTACCAAATAACTTTAGCATTGGCTGGATTCACTGAAAATGATTTGGAAATCACCAGCGAACAGAATGTTTTAGTCATTCGTGGCAAAACCAGCAATGATGTCGAACGCAAATACTTACACCGTGGTATTGCCAATCGCTCATTCGAAAGAAAATTTCAGCTAGCCGACCATGTAAAAGTGACCACAGCAGCCATGGAAAATGGCTTGTTGCACGTACAACTAATGAAAGAAATACCCGAAGCGATGAAAACCCGTACTATCACCATAAATAGCGATAAAAAAGTATTTGAAAATTCAGAACTTGGAAATTCAGAGCTTAAAAACTCAGAAAAGGACAAACCAAAAATTGTCAAAAATAAGATTGCGTAACAATTGGTTCAAAACTTAAGATTTACACTCTTAAAATTCACTACATTATTTAGCCCTCCTTGTTGAGGGCTTTTTTATGGAGTCAATAAGCTCGCTTCATAGGTGTTTTGCATCAATGTTGCAACGGTCATGGGCCCTATTCCACCAGGAACAGGAGTAATCCATGCGGCTTTGTCCTTGACTTCATCAAAATTAATATCTCCACACAGCTTGCCATCTTCTTTGCGGTTAATCGCCACATCAATGACAATACAGCCTTTGGCAATCCATTCAGATTTGACAATACCAACTTTACCAATGGCCACGCACAACATATCGGCTTGTTCTACATGTTTCTGCAGGTCTTTGGTGAAACGATGACAGATAGTGACGGTCGCTCCTGCATAAAGCATTTCTAACATCAGTGGTCTCCCAACTATATTTGATGCTCCGACTATAACACAATGCTTGTGTTTTGGAACCAAATCATAAGCATGCAAAAGCGCCATAATACCACGGGGTGTGCAAGGCCTTAAACCGGGTTGTCTCAATGCCAAACGCCCGACATTTTCAGCATGGAATCCATCAACATCTTTGTTCGGCAATATGCGATTGGTTACCTGGGTTTCATTGATGTGTTGAGGCAAAGGTAATTGTACCAAGATACCATGGATGCTAACGTCTTCATTCAATTCATCAATCAAATGAAACAGTTCGGTTTCGGATACATTTCTAGGCAGTTTATGTGAAGTTGAAAGAATTCCCGCTTTTTCACAGGCTTTTACTTTATTTCTTACATATATTTTTGATGCAGGATTATCGCCCACCAAAATAACAGCCAAACCCGGAGGCCGATGACCTTTATGGACTCTTTTGGTGATTTTTTCACTCATATCTTTAATAATCTGTTGAGAGATTAATTTTCCGTCTAAAATTTGTGCTGTCATATTAGCGTTTATAATGATAAAATTAGATTTTAACATGTTTAAACCGAGTTACATAACAATGGAAAAAGAAACTGAAATTAAAGCAAGAGCATTTGATCGATTAATCAATCATTTAGATAATCACAAAGATGTACAAAATATTGATTTAATGATCCTGGCAAATTTCTGCCGCAATTGTTTGTCCAATTGGATGTCGGAGGAAGCAAAAAAACTGAATGTAACACTGGACAAAGAGTCAGCAAGACAGCACGTTTATAAAATGCCCTACTCGCAATGGAAAGAACAATACCAAACCGCTGTAACTGATGAAAAACTCAAACTATTCAGACAAACAAAAGAAAAAAAACACCAATAACAACTGAGAAGCAATGATGACAATCAAAATTATACAAGCCAACTACAATGATAAAAAACACGCCCGGCATATTATCGAAATGCTAGACTGTTATGCCACCGACCCGATGGGTGGAAATAAAGCGCTGCCAGATTATGTGGCACAAAACTTGGTGTATGAACTTTCTAATCGCAAAGACGCCATTAGCATACTGGCTTATGTTGAAGGTCAACCGGCAGGTTTACTTAATTGTTTTGAAGGGTTCTCAACATTTAGCTGTAAACCCTTGATAAATATACATGACTTAATTGTAGCAACTGAATTTAGGGGCAATGGATTAAGCACAAAAATGCTAAGGATGGTTGAAGAAATTGCAATCGAACGAGATTGCTGTAAACTAACATTAGAAGTTTTAGAAAAGAATTATATTGCTATTAACTCCTATAGAAAGTTTGGCTTCCATCAATACGAACTAGATTCAGTAATGGGCAAGGCAGAGTTTTGGCACAAAAAAATAACTTAAAGAGAACAACATGAAAAAAATCATTATCGCAATATTGCTTACTTTAGGAGTAGCAGCCTGTCAACAAAACAACAGTCCAGAAACTGAAACCAAAGAGTCAAAAAAACTAACAAAACCTATTTCCCAGGAAGTTACAAAATATTGTACCAAAGACTTAAAAATATGCCCTGATGGCAATTCTGTATCCAGAAACCGCAACAACAATTGTGAATTTGACGCCTGTGCCAAAGTCAAAGAAGCCGAACCTAAGAAGAAAGGCAATAATAAGAACAAGAAGAAACAAGCCATGATGTGCACCGCAGATGTTAAAGAATGTTCCGATGGATCATTTATTGGTCGCGACCATTACAACCATTGTAAATTTAAGGAATGTCCTAATGGTGACAAGCTCAACAAAAATAAAATTTAAATACCTTTGAGCTATTTATATAAACAGCAAATCATACATTTGACCAAAAGACCCAAATAAAATGCTACTAAAAAACAATATAATTACATTTTTACTTTATTTTATTTCGACCGCAATCGTTCTAGAATTAATGAGTGACACCACACAATCCATATTGGTGTGGCCTGGCGTGGGTGTTGGAGCAATAGTTGCCTTGGTTTGGGGTTACAAAATCATTCCTGGTTTGTATTTTGCACAGTTAGCGATTGTTTTTTTTCTGTCTAACGATTCAAATGAAGCCTTTGATCTAAACGAGTTTTATATCAGCAATTTGTACATACTGGCGGGGTTATTGAGGTGTTATTTTGCAGCTTTCTTAATCAGGTATACCATAGGATACCCCAGTGCTTTAATATTAAAATCCAGTATTTTGAAGTTTTTTTTCGTGGTTGCACCTATTGCCAGTATTGCCTCTACTCTTGTATATGAATTGCTTGGATACTCTTTGGGTTCTATACAGTCCTTTTCATTTACAACAGACAATATAGGCTGGTGGTTCGGTGATTTGATGGGTTTTGTCATTTTTGCTCCCTTAACTTTAATTATTATTAGCCAACCAAAAACTATTTGGAAACCAAGATTAATTACAGTGGGATTGCCTGTTATCGTAATATTATCATTCGTAATATTGCTATACAATAAAAACCAATCGACTGACCACCTTAGAACAATAGAAAATTTAAAAATTAAAAACAGCCTAGTTGCAATCAAATTAGAACAACATAATTACTGGAAAGAAAACTTAGTAAACCATATTTCTACACATTTCAAACTTAAAGAAAACTCAGAAAAATCACTCTCTTCTTTTTTCAATTCATTGAAAAAAAATGACACAGGGCCCATCGCTTTGGCTTGGGCTTTACATGATGATATGCACTTTGTAAACACCTCAACATTAAAGTCCACTGAACAATTTAAACAATTCAAGACTCTGAACTTCAATGATCTTCTTTTCAGGTTCAAAGAACAAGCAAAACCTACAACAATTTTTATTGAGGAGATTAATTCTTTTATTAATATTTTAAAATTCAAAAAAGACAACAACACACTGTATGTTTTTATAGCTCACAACTATCTAAACGAAATTAA
Organism: uncultured Alcanivoracaceae bacterium; assembly: GCA_964564165.1. Taxonomy (GTDB): domain Bacteria; phylum Pseudomonadota; class Gammaproteobacteria; order Xanthomonadales; family Marinicellaceae; genus NORP309. Next base: position 5,711 of record CAZLZZ010000109.1, read on the forward strand.
CATATTAACTAAAAAATACCAACTAGAAGATACCCATATATCAGTGACTATACCTGGTCATGATAATGCAATAATATTACAAAGTCCAACAACAAGCCCCCTTGCTAAACTCATAACACTAGAATATACGTTTAAATTCAACAATGAAGAATGGATACTAACTAACCAACCAACTGCCAAATATGTTTTTCTCAATAAATCCCACTTAAGTAATGTTATCGCCCAAATCGGACTTTTATTTGCCAGCCTAATTGGAATAATGTTGCTAACCATTACAGGTAAAACCGCATTAACTGACACACATGTCAAAGAACGGACTTTCGATATAGACATTAAGGCCAAGCAATTAAAAAATGACAAGAAACAATACCAAAATTTAATTGAACAGCACCCTGTGATTTTGTGGAGGCTTAACTTAAATTCAAAAAAAATCACCTATATAAGCGACAAAGTCATTGGTTTATTTGGATACCCAATGGAAGATTGGTTAAACAAAGAAGATTTTTGGATTAATCATATCCATCATGAAGATCAAGAAAACGTAAGGCAAACCATCAAGGATTCTGTAAAAAATAATACGCCATTTGAGTTAACCTATAGGTTTTTCAAATCGGATCATACTGTTGCTTGGATAAAAGATGTTGTTAATATCAACAAGAACAAAAAGCTTGAAGACCAATTGGTGGGTCTAATGGTTGATCAATCTGAATCTTATGCTGCTAAAGAAAATCAAATCATCAGTGAAAACAAGTACAGGACATTATTCAAACATGCTATTGACCCATTGATAATTTTAGATTTAGATGACAACTCTTTTAAAGATGCCAATGACAAAGCCACATCTTTATTCGGCTTAAATAACATAAGCGGGCTTGTAACTTTGTCTGATTTTTCACCCATCAAACAACCTGATGGCGGATTAAGTCAAAAAGGATTAAGGCGGTTACTTAGAAAGTTAGATAAAAATAAAGAAATTAAATTTGAGTGGACAATGCTTGATAAAACGCATCAAGAAATTATTTGTGACATCGAAATCATCATTCTTCCCCAGCACAACAACAATATTGCATTGCTCAATATTCATGACATTACCCAAAGTAAGTTGCATCAGAAAAAAATCAACCAACTTGCCTACTATGATAATTTAACTAAATTGCCAAATAGAGAATATTTTTATACTAAATTTGAATATTTTCATAACCAAGCGATTAAACAAAATCAATTTGGGACAATTATCTACCTTGATTTAGATAGATTTAAAATCCTCAACGATTCACTTGGACATCAGGCTGGAGATGAATTACTGGAGATGGTTGCAAATAGAATTCTATCGGTTAGTAGCAAAGCTGAGTTCTGTGCAAGATTAGGAGGGGATGAGTTCGTTATTCTAACTAAAAAACACGAGCCTACCATAGAGGCTGCATTAGAAAACAGCTTGGTCAGAGCTGAACTAATCTCAGAAAAATTAAGTGAACCCTATCAATTGGGTGATTATGAACACTATATCACTCCAAGTATCGGTATCTCATATTTCCCTTATAATAATCTTACAACTGATAAAATCATTCACCAAGCCGATATTGCCATGTATTTTTCTAAGGCAAAAGGAAAAAACACCATAACAATTTATCAAGACACCATGATAAAAAACGTAGGGAAAAGATTAAAAATAGAAAAAGCGATTAGGCAAGCCTTAGCAAACAATGAATTTCAAATGTATTATCAACCTCAAGTAAATGAAAACCAAAAAACAGTCTCAGTTGAAGCATTATTAAGATGGGATAGGTCCAAAGAATTAAACATAAATACCGAAAATTTGATAGAGACAGTAGAAGAAATCGGCTTGACTCATGAGTTAGGCTACTGGGTCTTTGATCAAGCTTGTTCACAATTAGAAACTTGGCAAAAACAAGGCCATAAAATTTCTTCTGTAGCCATCAATGTAAGTGCCAAACAATTTCATCAAGCATTATTCGTTGATCAAATAAAAAGTGTCATTCAAAGTTACAATATTCTACCTTCGCAAATTTTTATTGAGTTAACAGAAGCTGTAATTATTGAAGACATGGTGTCACTAATAAACAAACTTACTGAACTCAAGGCCTATGGAGTAAGAATTTCTCTAGATGACTTTGGGACAGGTTATTCTTCATTGGCGTATTTAAAACATTTGCCCATCGACCAGTTAAAAATTGACAAATTATTTATACACGACTTATCTCACGACAAAACCTCTCATAATATTGTTAAAATCATAATTGATTTAGCCCATTCAATGAATATTGAACTCGTCGCTGAGGGTGTCGAAATTAAAGACCAGTTTGAGATACTAAAATCATTAGGTTGCAAAAGCTTTCAAGGATTTTATTTTGCTATGCCGAGTCCTGCTGAAGACATTTTTAAAAAAGCATAAGCTTATTAAGCCTGCTAGATAATGCATGCTACACCATATCAAAATCAACCTGAGGATTGATTCAATTTAGCAATTTTTTTTAATGCTTTATTCTTTTTTGCGGCTTTTTGGGCTATCTCAATTATCTCTTCACGCAATGTATCTGCTTTTTTATCAGATGACTTATACAAAGCCATTATTTCCTTTTTAGATGCTTTAATATTTAACTTTGCCCTCTTTACTTTTTTGACTGCTTTCTTTGCTTTTTTGGCTGCTTTTTCTGCCCTGTAAATGGCATCGTACAAAGTTTGTTCTAAATTTTTCTTGTTGTCATTTTCTGTGCCATAATTTGGGGTCTTCATTGATTAATCTCTATCTGCTGATTGGTTATCATAAAAGGATTTTACGCCACCCACTATTTGATGATCAGGAGAATAAACAATAGACTCATCTTTGTTTGGATAATCCAAGTGATATAAAAAATATCGAATACAATTGATTCTGGCACGTTTTTTATCATCAGATTTAACCACTGTCCAAGGTGCATCTCCAGTATCTGTGTGGAAAAACATAGACTGTTTGGCATCGGTATACTCACTCCATTTACTCAATGACTGAAGATCAATGGGAGATAACTTCCATTGTTTCAACGGATCATATTTACGTGAATGAAAGCGCCTTAGTTGCTCCTGTTGAGTGACAGAAAACCAAAACTTAAATAGGATAATACCTGAGTTAACCAACATCCGCTCCAAATTAGGGGCTTGGCGCATAAATTCTAAATACTCTCTATCTGTACAAAAACCCATCACCTTTTCGACACCAGCACGGTTATACCAAGACCTGTCATAAAAACGCATTTCACCGGTTGTAGGCAGATGCTGAATATACCTCTGAAAATACCATTCACCACGCTCCCTGTCTGTAGGTTTTTCTAAAGCAACGACTCTAGCAGCACGAGGATTTAAATGCTCCATATAACGCTTAATTGCTCCTCCTTTACCTGCTGCATCACGGCCCTCGAACAAACATACAATTCTTTGACCGGTTTCTTTTACCCAAGATTGAACTTTCAAGAGCTCTCTTTGCTGTAAATGCTTTTCACTTTCGTAATCAAAAAGAGGCATTTTCTTGTCATAGGGATAATCGCCTGCCAAAGCACTCAGTTTTAAAAGTTTGCTGCCTTTCATGACTTTTTTTGATGACAATATCAATTCAGATTTGACCAAATTTTTCAATATTTCTTTGGCTTCACTTTTGTTCGAAACATTGCCCATTGACCACTTGTTTTTTTTAAGGGTTTTAGTCTCAGTTACAAGATTTTCATGAGAGATCTCTCTAATGGATTCTGGCACTGTATCTTTCTTCATTTTAATCTTACCTCTGCATCAACAATCATCATGATAAAATAAATTCCATCATATAAAATTGGCATGTATCAAAAAACAAGGAGTCCCGATTGATTCAGAAGGTTTTGTTACTGAATCAATCGAACCTCTAATCTCTACCCTAAATTAAATAATTACTTCAAAAACAGGTGTATAATCACTGCCAGGTAGTTTCATGCGTTTTTGTTCAACAAAAGACTGCAATAAAACATCCAATTTCGACATCAATTGTTTGTTGCCAGAGATTTTATAAACGCCCTTTTCTTCAATTTGTTGGCGACCAAACTCCTTGATATTACCTGCCACAATACCAGAAAAAGCTTTTCGTAAATCTGCTGCCAGTTCATTGACTGGCTGATCTTGATGAAGGTTTAAGTTCAACATATTTTCGTGTGTCGGAACAAATGGAAATTGAAAACCTTTCTCAATGGTTAAATCCCAGTCAAAATAATAACTGATTTGTTTTTCAGATCTAAATACTTTAACCTGTTCAAGCCCTGCAATCATACGTCTGGCTACTTTTTCAGGATCTTCGATAATGATTTCATACAGTTTTGCTACTTCATCACCCAAAGCAAAACGAATAAACTCATCAATTTGCCTAAAATATTGCTCGGCTGATTTGGGTCCAGTCATGATAAAAGGATACGGATTATCTTTGTTGTCAGGGTGGGATAATAGACCAATTAAATATAAAATCTCTTCAGCAGTACCCACTCCTCCTGGAAAGACAATAATGCCATGGCCAAGGCGCACAAATGCTTCTAATCTTTTTTCAATATCTGGCATAATAACCAGTTTATTAACAATCGGATTAGGGGCTTCTGCTGCGATTATACCTGGCTCGGTTAAACCGATGTAGCGACCATCAAATATCCGTTGTTTAGCATGACCCACTGAAGCTCCTTTCATCGGCCCTTTCATAGCACCAGTACCACATCCTGTACAAATATCGGCTCCTCTTAGACCCAGTTGATATCCTACATTTTTGGTGTATTGGTATTCTTCTTTATTGATTGAATGACCTCCCCAACAAACAACCAAATTGGGTTCTTTTCCATATTGGTGGACTTCGCCTCTGCGCAACATTTCAAATACCATATTGGTAATGCCCGATTGCGTGGTTTCATCAAAATTTCCATCATTGTGTTCGCTACTTTGGAAAATTATATCTCTAAGTACTGAGAAAATAGAATCCCGTATGCCCGAAATCATTTTTCCATCCACAAAAGCTTGTGATGGCGCATTCACAAACTCTAAATGAATCCCCCTTTCGCGTGGTAAAAGTTTAACACCAAAGTCAGGATAGCGTGATAATACAGCCATCGCATCGTCTTCTTTGGCATCACAATTTAGTACTGCCAAGCAACATTTTCTAAATAAAGTATGCACAGAACCCGTACCCATTTCTAACATTTTATTGACTTCATCTCTTGACAAGAGCGTCATACCGCCTCTAGCAGCGATAACACATCTGTCTATGGTTTTTTCGTCGTTACAATTCATGTAATCTCCTGTTGAATGAAATATCCCCCGTGGATATTTTCATAGTTATTTTTTATTTTTTATCGCCTTTAAGATAAACCTTTATTTTTAAGGCGACCTACCATATTATAATAAACTCAAAAAAATGCAAACTATTGATGACTGAAATACCACTATTACTGATAACTGGATTGTTTATATTGTTTATTGCCACCAATGCCAAGGCCAGAGATATTGCGCGTGCTTATTGCAAACGTGAAAGCCTGCTTAAACAATTTATTTTACTGGATGATTCTATTGCATTAAAATCGATGAAAATTAAAAAGGTTAATGGCAAGCTGGGGATTTTACGCAGTTATGCCTTTGAATTTAACCATTCTGATTATCAAAGATACGATGGCAAAATTGAACTACAGGGTTATCGCGTGATTAAGATAGATTATTTCCACCCGGATCACATTGAAGAAATCCAAAGTAAATAAACAAAGGCCGATTCTGCGCTTATTAAAATAGGCATAACGAGACTGAAGCGACCATTCAACGTTCATTAGTTAGTGCCTGACCGAGAAAGGAATTGTAGCGAGGGAAAGTCTGGTTAGAAGCAAAATATTTCATTATTTATGCGTATCATCCTGATACTTACCACTTCGCGGCTAACGTGAAAATACTCTCCAGAAGTATTTTTGATGAGAATAATGGAAAATTTTGGTCAAATCCAGCTTTTCCGCAGTAGATTA